>NZ_JAPSJA010000401.1 GCF_031178525.1 Microbacterium sp. | reverse complement strand
GGCCAGTACGGCCTCCGCCGTGCCGTGCGCCTCCTCCTGTCGGGCCCGCAGCCCGACCTGCACGGCGCAGCATGCGGCGAGGATGCCCACCAGGCCGTAGAAGGTGCCGACGAACGCCTCCTCGATCGACGCGTGGGCGCCGATGGCGCGTTGCAGTGTCTCGACCACGGCCGGCACGTCGCCTGCGAGCCTGTCGATCGCGCCCGTTAGCGACGTCGCCAGCAGGCCCGTCGCCATGCCGCCCGCCGTCCAGGCGGCGAGCACCGGCAGGCTCAGCCGCCACACGAGGCCCCCCGACGAGCGCAGCAGCGCACCCGCGCGCGGCCGTCCCGCGCCGGCGGGGATCAGGCTCGCGCCCTGATCGCGCACAGCCTCCAGGCCGAGGACGAGCACCGCGAGCAGGCCCCCGAACGCGACCGGCACGATGAGCGGCGTCAGGTCGTCGTCCACATATGCACCGCTCAGCTGCCCGTAGCCGATCGGCGACAGCCACGTGGGCCAGGCGGGCTCGACATGCAGCAGATCGTCCGACGGCGTGCCCGCGGCGTCTCCGATGCCGCGCAGGAGGTACGCCGCCAGCACGGCGACCACGGACGCGCCGTTCGCTCCGCGAGAGGTGCGGAACAGCTGCGCCGCGAGCAGTCCGATCCCGAGGAACGCCAGCCCCGTGGCCGCCAGTGCGACGCCGAACACCACGGAACCGCCCGGCTCGAGACCGCCCAGCATCAGCCCGGCGGCGGTCAGGGCGCCGAGCGCCCCGTTCGCGAGCAGACCATGGATCAGCGTTGCGGCCAGTGGCAGCATGCGCCCCGCGGGCGTGGCGGCGACGAGCTCGGCACGCCCGCGCTCCTCCTCCATGCGCGTGTGCCGCACGGCGAGGAAGGTCGTCATGAGGCCGCCCATCAGGGCGATCCACGAGAACATCAGGAAGAACGCGAAACCGCCGTCGCTGACGCCGTTCGGCGTGCCGCGGAAGATCAGGATCGTGCGCGTCGCCACGGCCACGGCGAGGATCTCGCGCCGGTCCTCTTCGTTCGCGAACGTCTGGAACACGGCCGACACGGCGGCGGTCGCCAGCAGCGCCGTGCCGGCGATCCACAGTGTCAGCTGCAGCCAGTCGCGCTGGAAGCGCTGGCGCAGGAGGACAGGCAGGACGCTCACGCGCGGTCGCCCTCCTCGACGCCTCCGAGGTCGTCGCCGTAGTGCCGCAGGAACAGCTCTTCCAGCGAGGCGGGCGCGACCGTCACGCCGACGGCGCGCAGACGGACGAGTTCCGCGAGCGCGCCGGGCATCGCTTCGGCGTCGACGGCCAGCGTGACGCGCCCGCCCTCGCGCACGACATCGTGCGCTCCCGGGAGCGCGGCCAGCGACCGCTCGGCCTCCGCCCCGAGCCCCTCGTCCGAGAACGACACGCTCGTGCGTGTGAGGTGACGCAGCTGCGCGAGCGTGCCGGACTCGACGAGCGCGCCCTGTCGGATGATCGACACGCGCGTGCACAGCTGCTCGACCTCGCTCAGGATGTGGCTGGACAGCAGCACGGTGGCGCCATCGGCCGCCGCGCGGCGGACCTCGCGATCGAAGACCTGCTCCATGAGCGGATCCAG
>NZ_JAPSJA010000139.1 GCF_031178525.1 Microbacterium sp. | reverse complement strand
CTCGAAGAACGGCCGATCCGGCACGTATTCCCCGAACGGGACCGGGTGGCGCTTCGCGTGCGTCTGGAGGCCCCCCGCGACATCCTCGCCGTCCGCGGTCCACAGCATCGACATGTTGTACACGTCGTCGCCGTCGACCGACGCGGCGTTCATGAGGATCGGCGCGCCGTACGCCCGAGCGGCCTCCGTGAGCCGCTCGTCCGTGATCGGCTCCTGCAGCGGGTCGTAGTCGACGCCGCCCTCCGGCCAGACGACGAGATCGACCCGCTCGTCCCGCAGCGGTGCGGACGCCTCGAGCTGGGCGTCCAGCACCGCCCAGTCCGCACGCTCGTCGAAGTACGCGGTGGGGCCGTTGCCCTGCACCGCACCCACGCGGAGGGTGCCGGCCCCCGCCGTCTGCCACTGGGGCAGCACGAGCAGGACGAGCGCCAGCGCCGCCGCGGGCACGAACGACGTCGGCCGCCACGAGCGCAGCCGTGCGATCTCGATGACGGTCGCGCAGAACACGACGATCAGGAAGGTCAGGCCGCTCACTCCCACCCATGACGCGACGTGCGCGAGCGGGCTCTCGGACTGGCTCATGCCGATCCGGCCCCACGCGAAGCCGCCGTACGGCCAGCTTCCCGTGATGAGCTCGCGCGCCGTCCACAGCGCGCCGATCAGCAGCGGCAGCGCGACCAGACGCGCCCACCGGCCGCCGCGGAACCACCGGTACGCGAGCGCCATCGGGATCGCGCCGACCGCGGTGAAGACCGCCTGCAGTCCCGCGAGCGCGACCCACGGCAGCCAGGCCTGCGCGTCATCGCCGAGGAAGCTCGCCGCCCAGTCGATGTGCGGGAACCAGAAGAACCCGCCGAACGCGAGTCCCACGAGCAGAGCGCCGCGGGCCGTGCGGCCGATCAGCGACACGAGCGCAAGCGCGACCGCGACGGGAGCCAGGGCCCAGATGCCGAGCGACGGGAACGAGGCGTCGAGCGCGAGGCCGCCGACGGCGGCGGCGACCGCCGCGGCCCACAGCGGCAGCAGAGGTCGAGTCGGGGACGGCCTGCTGCGCGTGCGCGCACGAGCACCGGTCGCCGGGCGCGAGCCGCTCATACCGAGCTGTACGCGACGATGCCGCGTCGCACGGCGTCGAGCGCGCGCCGCGCCGTCCGGGCGAGTTCGCCGTCGGCGACGAGCGACAGCTGGTCGAGCAGATCGATCGTCTGCTTTGCCCAGCGCACGAAGTCGCCGGCGGCCATGTCTGCCTCCAGCAGCACGCGGTCGAGCAGGCCGCCGCGCGCCCACAGGTGCATCGCGGCGGCCAGCCCCGTGGCGACCGGCTCGGTGCCGGACAGGCGATTGTCCTGCTCCAGGTCGTCGAGGCGGGCCCAGAGGTCCTCGGTCTCGGCGAGTGCGAGCCGGAACGCGCCGCGCGGGAGGGAGCGCGGATCCGCGCCGCCGTCGTCGCGGCCGCGCGGCTCGTACACGAGGCAGCACGCGAGCGCCGCGAGAGAGGGCGCGTCGAGGTTCTTCCAGATCCCGGTGCGCAGCGACTCCGCGACGAGCAGATCCCGCTCGCCGTAGATGCGCCGCATGCGCCGGCCGGCAGCCGTCAGCGTCGCCTCGTCATCCTCGAGCCGCACATAGTCGAGCGTCGTGAGCACATCGATGATCTGATCGAACACGCGCGCGACCGTGCCGGTGCGGTTCTCCATCTGGCGCCGGGTCTTGTCGGTCTGGCGGCGCAGCTTCCAGTAGCGCTCGGCCCACCGGGCGTGCTTCTCGCGGTCGGGGCAGCGGTGGCAGGGGTGGCGCTGCATGCGGCGGCGCAGTCCGTTGATCTCGCGCTGCCGCTTCTCGCGCGTTCCGCGGCCGGCCGTGACGTCCCGGCTGTTCAAGCGCTCGAGGTCGCTGAGGTCGCGGCGGATACCCGAGTACTCGGCGAAGTCGCCGTGCTCGCACGTCATCGCCTTCTCGTAGCCGGCGAGCGATTCCTCGGCGTCCTTCACCTGGCGGGCGAGGCCCACGACGGCCCGGTCGGCCTGGAACTGGGCGAAGGACGACTCCAGCACCTCACGTGCCCGCTCACGGCCGAACTGATCGATCAGGTTGACGGCCATGTTGTACGTGGGGCGGAAGCTGGAGTTGAGCGGGTACGTGCGGCGGGAGGCGAGGCCGGCGACCGCCTGGGGATCCATCCCCTCGCTCCACTGCACGACCGCGTGGCCCTCGACGTCGATTCCCCGGCGACCGGCGCGGCCGGTGAGCTGCGTGTACTCCCCCGACGTGAGCGCGACGCGCGCCTCGCCGTTGAACTTCTCGAGCTTCTCGAGCACGACCGTGCGGGCGGGCATGTTGATGCCCAGCGCCAGGGTCTCGGTCGCGAACACGGCCTTCACGAGCTTGCGCTGGAACAGCTCTTCGACGACCTCCTTGAAGGCAGGCAGCAGACCCGCGTGGTGCGATGCGATGCCGCGCTCGAGGTTCTCGACCCACTCGAAGTAGCCGAGGGCCGCGAGATCCTCGTCAGGCAGCGCGGCGGTGCGTGCCTGCACGATCTCGCGGATCTCGCGCCGCTCCTCAGCTGTCGTCAGGCGGAGGCCGGAGCGGCGCACCTGCTGGACGGCGGCATCGCAGCCGACCCGGCTGAAGATGAAGAAGATGGCCGGCAGCAGGTTCGAGCGCTCGAGCAGCGCCACCACCTCCGGGCGGTCGATCCGCTCGGCTCGGCGCGGCGGTCCCGGCCGGTGGTAGCCGCCGCGGCGTCTGCCACCGCGGCGCGCCTCGAGGAACGAGCTGTTCGCGGCGAACGCCTGACCGCCGCGCATCCGGACGAGCTCCTGGTTCACCTGCGCCGTCGCCACGCCCGCGCGGTCGTCGAACAGCGGCAGCAGGTCGCCGCGCACCAGCACGTGCTGCTCGAGGGGCACGGGCCTGGTCTCGGAGACGATGACGTCGGTGTCGCCGCGCACGGTGTCGAGCCAGTCTCCGAACTCCTCGGCGTTGGACACCGTCGCACTGAGCGACACGAGCCGGACCTCGGACGGGAGATGGATGATGACCTCCTCCCACACCGCGCCGCGGAAGCGGTCGGCGAGGTAGTGCACCTCGTCCATGACCACGTACCGCAGGCCGCGCAGGGCGGGAGAGTCGGCGTACAGCATGTTGCGCAGCACCTCGGTCGTCATGACCAGCACGCGCGCGTCGCCGTTGATGTTCGTGTCGCCCGTCAGCAGGCCGACCTCATCCTCGCCGTAGACGTCCTGCAGCTCGCGGAACTTCTGATTCGACAGCGCCTTCATGGGCGTCGTGTAGAACGCCTTCTGGTTCGGCGTCTGCATCGCCAGATGCACCGCGAACTCGCCCACGATCGTCTTGCCGGCGCCCGTCGGCGCGGCCACGAGCACGCTGCGACCACCTTCGAGCGCGCGGCACGCCTCGACCTGGAAGTCGTCCAGCCGGAAGCGCTGCGCCTCGGCGAACGCGTGGGTCTGGGGGTGCTCCCGGTTCTCTCGTGCTGCGGCGTAGCGCTCGGCCGGGCTCTGGTCGGTCATGATTCCTCCGCCAGCAGCGCCTGCTCGCGCTTGCGCTTGCGCCGATCGAACAGCAGCGAGATGCCCACGGCGCAGAAGTACAGCACCACGAGCACCCCGGCGAGCAGCAGCATCGAGGCGACGTCGGCTGCGGGGGTCGAGACCGCCGCGAACGCGGTCGCGACGATGATCGCCACGCGCCAGCCCTTCAGGATCTCCATGCCCGACACGATCCCCGCGAGGTTCAGCGCGACGAGGAACACGGGCGAGACGAATGCGATCCCGATCACGGTCACCGTCTTGAACGCGAAGTCGTAGTACGCGGCGGCCTCGTAGAACTGGGACGCGAACTGCTGGTCCGGCACGAACGACGACATCAGCAGCAGGATGTGCGGCATGATCAGCACGCCGACGTAGCAGCCCGCGAAGAACAGCGGGACCGCGGACGCCATGAACCCGATCGTGTACCGCACCTCCCGCTTCGTGAGGCCCGGCATGATGTACGCCCAGATCTGCCACAGCCAGACGGGCGCGGACAGGAGCAGGCCGATCGCGAACGCGATGCGCATCCGCATGTCGAACGAGCTCGTCACGCCCGTGTAGACGAGGCGCGTGAAGTCGTCGCCCAGCCGCTCTGCCACCTCCGAGATGGGGCCCAGCAGGAACGCGATGATCGGATCCGTCACGAAGAACGCGACGACCATGCCGACCACGAGCGCCGCGGCGGCGATCACCAGCCGTCGCCGCAGCTCCACGAGGTGCTGCGCGAGCGTCATCCGCCGATCGCGGTACGGTTGGTCGTCGCTGGTGACGGCGGCCTGCGAAGCCACCACTGCTACGGGGTGTTCGTGCCGCGCGGTTCGTCCGCGCCGGGCTCGCGACGGGGCGCATCGCCCGTCCCGGGGTAGCCCTGCGCCTGCGACCCGGCCGCGGGCGGCGCGGTGTCGCCGTCCTCGGCCTTGAGCTGCTTCATCTCGCCGCGGAACAGGCGAGCAGACTGGCCGAGGCTCTTGGCCAGCGCGGGAAGGCGTGCCGCGCCGAACAGGAGCAGGATCACGGCGAGCAGGATGAGCAGGTGCCAGCCGTTCAGGTTGCCGAGCATGAGGGGGATCTCCGTCGTTCGCGGTCGGGCGGGAAGCACTGCAAGTCTAACCGGGACACCTCTCCGCGAGCCGGGAGAGCGCGACCCGGCGCGGCTGGTCGCCGCGGCAGCATCCGCCGCTCAGGCGTCCTCGCCGTAGAGGGCGAGCGCCGCGGACGCCCACTCGGCGGCGGCCCGCCGGGCCGAGGGCGGCTCCACGATCTCGACGCGGCCGGCCCGGCGGGCGGCGAGGCGCTTCAAGGTGCGGGCGTCGGACACACGCAGCCGCGCGGTCGTGACGCCGCCCGACGACGTCGTCTCGGCACCCGACAGATAGTCGCCCACGAGTGGGGCGAGGTCATCGGCGAAGCGCACGACCGCGATCTCGTCGTTCTCCCCCGGTTCGAACATCTCGGGCACGGGGTCGTGCGCGTGTCGGATCGGATCCTCCGTGACACGCGGATCGCTCACCCGCTCGAGCAGGAAGTTCCGCATCGCCCGCCGCATGTGGCACCAGCCCTGCAGATACCACTGCCCCTCGGTCACGATGACCTTGACGGGATCGACCGTGCGCGTGGTGGGCTCGGCATCCGGACGGCGGTAGGTGAACGACAGCGTCACCTGGTCGCGCAGCGCCTGCGAGACCAGGGCGCGCACCTCGTCGACCGGCTCGGGCACCACGACGACCTCGGCGGGGGCCGCCGACGCGCCGCGCGACAGCTTGGCGAGCAGCCCCGAGAACACCTCGCCCCCCGCGACGCCGGGGAGGGAGCCAGCCAGCCGGAGCCCGCCGAGCAGCGCGGCGGCCTCGCGCGCGGTCAGGCGGGGCGAGCGCTCGAGCCCCACCGACTGCGTGATCTCGATGATGCCCTGCTCATCGAGCAGATCCCAGTTGATGTCGAACAGATCATCCGGCATCTGCTCGGGGCGGCCGATGAGCGTCAGCTTCTCGACCATGGTGCGCATCTGCGCGGGCGTCACATCGAAGTCGCGCGCGGCGTCCTCGAGGGACACCTCGCCGCGCTCGACGAGGTAGGGCACGAGCGTGAGGTACAGCGTCACGCGGTCCGGCGTCAGCAGCTTGGTCATGCGGCGCTCCCCTCGGACGCGTGGGCGTCGCGCGCGGCACGCAGGCGCGCGACGACGGCCGCGCGCAGCGCCTCGGGCTCGACCACCCGCACCTCGGGCCCGTACGAGGCGAGCTCGTCGGCGAGGATGTGCAGGTCGACGAACGACACGTGCATGCCCTGCGCGGCCGGTTCCCCGCGCCGTGCCAGGCGCAGAGCGGCCTCGCTTCCCGGCGTGACCTCGAGCAGCGCGCGGTTGCGGGCAGCCACCTCCCGCAGGCTCTCCTCGGCGCGCTTTCCGGCACCCACGCGCAGCGCGGGATCGAAGCGCTCGCGCGTCGCGACGACGTCCCCGACGATCCGCGCGAGCAGGAACATGCGGTCGCCGTCCGCGTCGACGTCGTGGGCGGAGACATGCCAGCGCCCCTCGTAGTCGACCAGTGCGAGGGGGCGGACCCGGCGGCGGCGGGGCTCCTCCTCGCCCGGCTTCAGGTAGTCGAACGTCACGACCCGGCACGCCTCGATCGCGTCACGCAGCGGCGCGAACGACGGCTCCCGCACGGTCATGCGGGGGGCGAAGCCGATGATGGGCTCGTCGACCTCGATACCGAGCGCACGGATCTTGCGCAGTCCTGTCGTGGCGTCCTTCGACAGCGAGCCCTCGCTCCACACCGAGCCCGCGAGCGCCAGGATGGCGACCTCCGCCGGCGTGAAGGCGATGTCGGCCGGCAGATCGTATTCCGCCTTCGGGATGCGGTAGCGCGCCTCGCGCAGGTCGTTCGGGTCTGCGCTGTCGCCGATCGTCTCGATCGGCACGCCCAGCTCGCGCAGGTCGTCCTTGTCGCGCTCGAACATCTTCTCGAGCGCGTCGGCCTTGGCGCCGGCTCGCTGGCGGTATCCCGACACGGACTCGAGGATCTGCTGCTTCGTCAACCCGATCTCCGTGGCCATCAGGGCCACGATCAGGTTCAGCTGGCGCTCTTCCGCCTGGATCCTCTCCGCCACCTGGCCATCCTAGGCCGAGGCGGGCGCGCACCGCGCTCCCGCGGCACGGAGTCCT
>NZ_JAPSJA010000138.1 GCF_031178525.1 Microbacterium sp. | reverse complement strand
GAGTGGAAGATCGGCGCGCCGCCGGCCTTCACCTGCTCCTCGGAGGCCGCGAGGATCGGCAGCAGGAAGCTGTCGAGCGCGTCCTTGGGGCAGTGGTCGGTGTGCACGGCCACGGTGATGTCGTACGACGCGGCGACGCGCTTGACGTACTCGGCCATGGCGATCGCGCCCACCGCGCGGTTCTTGACCGTGTGGCCCGCGAAGTAGTCGGCGCCGCCGGTGGTGACCTGCAGGATTCCGTCGCTGCCGGCCTCCTGGAGGCCCTGCAGCACCGCGTTGATCGTCTGCGAGCTTGAGACGTTGATCGCCGGGTACGCGAAGCCGCCCGCCTTTGCGCGATCCAGCATCTCTGCGTACTGATCCGGGGTGGCGAAGGCCATGTCTGCTCCTTGGAGTCGGTCGACGGATTCGCCGCCAGTCTAGGGAAAGTCGGGGGTTCATGCCGTCCGCGGGCGCCTCGGAGAGGCCCGCTTTGCGGTTTCGGAAAGATTGCGCGATCCTGCAGGCGACACGCGCGCAAGTCCGGGCCGGGATCGCAATACGCTCGCCTCATGCAGACCGCTGACATGTCCCCGCTCCACCCCGACCGGAACATCGCCCTCGAGCTGGTGCGCGCCACGGAAGCGGCCGCCATCCGCGCCGTGCCGTTCATCGGCCGCGGCGACAAGGAGGCGGCGGACGGCGCGGCGGTCGATGCGATGCGGGCCTTCCTGTCGACCGTGGAGTTCGACGGCGTGATCGTGATCGGCGAGGGCGAGAAGGACAATGCGCCGATGCTCTACAACGGCGAGCACGTCGGCACGGGGGAGGGGCGCTCGTACGACATCGCGGTCGACCCGATCGACGGCACCTCGCTGACGGCTGCCGGCCGTCAGAACGCGCTGTCCGTCATCGCGATGTCCGATCGCGGCACCATGCTCGACGCCTCGAGCGTCTTCTACATGGACAAGCTCGTGACGGGTCCCGCGGGCGTCGGCGTCGTCGACATCCGCCTGCCGATCGGCGAGAACATCCGCCGGCTCGCGAAGGCGCTGGAAAAGCCCGTGGACGAGGTGGTGGTGTCGGTGCTGAACCGTCCGCGCCACGAGAAGCTCATCCAGGAGATCCGCGAGGCCGGCGCGGGAACCCGCCTGATGAGCGACGGCGACGTCGCGGGCGGCATCAATGCGGCGCGTCACGACGCGCGCACCGACATGTGCGTGGGCATCGGCGGCAGCCCCGAGGGCATCGTGACCGCGTGCGCCATCAAGGCGCTCGGCGGGCACGTGCAGGGTCGCCTCTGGCCGCGTGACGACGAGGAGCGGCAGAAGGGCATCGACGCCGGACTCAAGATGGATCACGTGTACGAGGCGGACGACCTCGTCGCCGGCAACAACACGCTGTTCGTCGCGACGGGCGTGACCGATGGTCAGCTGGTCGCCGGCGTGCGCCGCCAGGGCGACTACGTCTACACCGAGAGTGTCGTGCTCCGCAGCCACTCCGGCACACTGCGCCGCGTCTCGTCCGACCACCTCACGTCGAAGTGGCTGTGATCGCAACGGGGTGAGCTGCCCGCGCCACGCCGGAGCGCGTGATGCACCTGTGACCGATTTCGGAGGTTCCGTCTGGGATGATGGGCGAAGCGGAATGTCCGACACAGCAGGGGGCGAAAAGGCATGTCAGTACAGAACGCGCCAGTTCAGCACGTTCCCGAGCACAGCGCTCCGCAGCCGGTGTATCCCGATCCGGCACGTCGTCCCGACGTACTGCTGCGCGTTCGGCGGGCGCCTGGCCAGGAGCCGAGTGCCTGGTGGTTCATCGGCGCGTTCGCGGGCTTCTCGGGCGCCGTCACGGCGCTGCTGAGCCTCATCCCCGGCTGATCGCCTCGCTCTCGTCGCCCGCCGCCGGCTCCATCGGGGCGAGACGGGACTGATCCAGACGCGTCGCGATCGACTCGGTCACTGCGATGTCGTCCTCCAGGCCCGTGAGCAGTTCGGGCGCCGCCATACGCCGCGTGGTGGAATGCAGTGGCCGGGGTTCGGGTGTGGCGGCGAGCTTCGTCTCGTCGATGCCGGGGAACTGGCGTGCCGTGACGAGCACGCGCGACTCCAGTGACCCGGCGAACTTGTTGTAGCTGTCGACCGTGCGTTCGATGGCCCGGCGCAGGCCGTCGGCGTGCTGCGCGAGCGTGCCGAGGCGCTCATAGAGCTGGTTGCCCAGCGTGAACAGGGTGCGGGCCTCGTCCGAGACCTCCTGCTGCGTCCACGCGTAGGCGACGGTCTTCAGCACGGCCCACAGGTTGACCGGGGAGGCCAGGGCGACGCGCTTGGAGAACGCGTACTCCAGCAGTGTCGGATCCTCATCGAGTGCCACGGCCAGGATCGACTCGCTCGGCAGGAAGCACACCACGAACTCGGGGCTCGATGGGAGCCCGGCCCAGTACGCCTTGCGCGCGAGCGCGTCGACGTGACCGCGCACGGCCTTGACATGCTGCTTCAGCAGCTCGCGTCGGCGGCGCGCGTCGTCGCCCGCCGCCGAGTCGGAGATCGCCGCCGCATCGAGGAACGCGTCGAGCGGCGCCTTCGCGTCGATCGCGATCGCCTTGTCGCCGGGCAGGCGCACGATCATGTCGGGACGGCCGGAGACGTCGTCGCCCGACAGCGCCGTCTGGATGTCGAAGTCGACGTGCCGGACGAGGCCGGCGGATTCGACGACGCGGCGCAGCTGGGCCTCGCCCCACACGCCGCGCGCGGTGGTCGACCGCAGGGCGCCCGCGAGCGATTCGGTCGTCGCCCGCAGCGCCTCGTCCGAAGCGTGCGCGCGACGCAGCTGCTCGGCGATGGTGCCGAACTGGCTGTGCCGCTCGCGCTCCATCTCGTCGACGCGCTGCTGCATGCGGTGCAGGCTCTCTTGCACGGGGGACAGCGCGGTGAGCACAGCGCTCTCGCGTCGCGCGCGCTCCTCGGTCTGCGCGCGCTCGGCCTGCGCGTGTGCGATCGCGTCGCGGCGCAGATCCTGCTCGCGCTCGAGCGCCTCGCGCAGCCCGGCGACCTCCGCCGTTCGCGCCGCGAGCGCGGCCCCGTCGCGGGCCGCCCGCCCGGCCCGCGCGA
This sequence comes from Microbacterium sp., assembly GCF_031178525.1. GTDB lineage: Bacteria > Actinomycetota > Actinomycetes > Actinomycetales > Microbacteriaceae > Microbacterium. The sequence continues at coordinate 3,655 of NZ_JAPSJA010000138.1, read as the reverse complement.
ACCAGCCGATCGCCGCGCCGGCGAGCAGCGCCACGATCACGAGCAGAAGGGCGAGTGCGTCCATGGCCCCATCATGGACGGGACCACGGACATCCGCTGGGCGCCCCTCCGAGTCCGCAGGACGCAGGATCCGACAGGCTGATCGCGCGGGTCGTCCGCGGAAACGCGGGTGTCGCGCACCAAGGGGCGCGTCAGCGCAGACGCGCCTCAGGCGGCGACGACCGCCGGTTCGATCCGGCCGATGCGAGCGCCGATCAGCTGGGACAGGGCGTCGAGGTCATCCGCTCCGGAGAGCCGGGCGGCGTCGATCAGGATGTGCGCGCACGCCAGCGCATCGGCGATGGCGTCATGGTGCGCGAAGCCGGAGAAGCCCGCCGCCTCCGCCGCGACCGGGAGACGGTAGGACGGAAGGCGGTAGACCTTCCGCGCGACCTGCAGCGTGCACGCGTAGCGATACGCGGGCAGGTCGTAGCGGGTGACCTCGCAGGCCGCGCGCAGCACGCCCATGTCGAAGCTCGCGTTGTGGGCGACGAGCACGTCGTCCTCCGCGAACCCGATCAGGTCCTCGATCTGCTCGTCCCAGCCGAGAGCGTCCACCACATCCGCGGCCGTGATGCCGTGGATCCGCGTGTTCCACTCCAGGAACTCGTCGTGGCCGAGGGGTGGGCGGATGAGCCATCCGGCCGTTTCGACGACCTTGCCGTCGCGCACCTTCGTGAGCCCTACCTGACAGGCGCTCGCCCTGGATCCGTTCGCCGTCTCGAAGTCGATCGCCGTGAAGTCCAGTGCCACGGATCGAGTCTGCGCGGCGCGGCGACCCGGCTCCGGCAGGCGCGCCGCCCGGGCTCCGATCGCGCGGGTCAGTCGCCCGAGGTGTGCACGCCCTCGGCCTCGTCGGCCTGGCGGATGAGCTTGCGCACCCACGGGCTGACCGCGAACAGCGCGACCGCGAACACGGCGGCGACGACGCCCGTCCAGCCGAAGTATGCGGCGTCCGACACGCCCTCCGTGGCCTGAACGACCTGCGCCGTGATGGCCGAACCCGCCGCCGGGGCGAGGAACCACAGGCCCATCGCCTGGCCGCGGAACGCCTTCGGCGCCAGCAGCGTCGTGGCCGCCAGCCCGACGGGCGACAGGAACAGCTCGCCGATCGTCTGGATCACGTACACGGAGATGAGCAGGATCGCTGGCGCCTTCCCGTCGCCGGCGAGGGCTGCGCCGCCGGCGAGCACGACGAACGACACGGCAGCGAGCGTGAGGCCGATCGCGAACTTGTACGGCACGGCCGGGCGGTCTCCGGTCTTCACCCAGATCCACGCGAACACGGGCGCGAGCACGAAGATCACGAACGGGTTGATCGACTGGAACAGCTCCGCGCCGAACTGCCACCCGAGGATGCTCAGGTCGGTGCGCTGATCCGCGAACGTCGTCATGGTCGTCGCCGCCTGATCCAGAATCATCCAGAACAGCATCGCCGCGATGAACAGCGGGATGTACGCGAGCAGACGGCTGCGCTCGGGCGCCGTGACCTTGGGGGATCGGTACATCAGCACGAACGCGATCACCGGCGCGATGAGACCGACGTAGCTGAGCGTGTCGATCATGGCGTCCAGGCCCCAGCCGCCCTGGAGCAGCGACGCGAGCAGCGCGAGCACCGCGACGCCGGCGAGGATCAGCGCGATCATCCGGATGACCTTCGGCACTTCGGCGCGCGGGATCGGGTTGGGCACGACGTCGCCCTCGGCCGAGAGCATGCGGCGGCCGCCGACGAAGAATGCGACCGCGAGCGCCATGCCGATCGCCGCCACCAGGAACCCGGCGTGGAAGCCGAACGCGAGGCGCACCGGCATGATGATCAGCGGCGAGAAGAACGAGCCGAGGTTGATCCCCATGTAGAAGATCGAGAACGCCGACTGGCGGCGAGCGTCGTCGCGGGCGTAGAGGTCGCCGACCATGGTCGAGACGTTCGACTTCAGCAGGCCCGTGCCGACGGCGACGAGGACCATGCCGAGGAAGGTGAACGCGGCGCCGGGCAGGGCCAGGCTGACGTGGCCCGCCGCGATGACGATGCCGCCGTACAGGGTCGCGCGACGCGATCCCATGATTCGGTCGGCGAGCCAGCCGCCGACGATCGTCAGCAGGTAGACGCCGGTGCCGTAGATCGCGACGAGCGCCTGGCCGGTCGTCTCGTCGAGCGCGAGGCCGCCCTCCGCCAGCTCGGCCGTGAGGAAGAGCAGCAGGATCGCGCGCATGCCGTAGAAGCTGAAGCGCTCCCACATCTCGGTCGTGAAGAGCGTCAGCAGACCGAGCGGATGACCGAAGAAGCGCCGATCTTCGCGGGGATCCTGCGCACCTGCGGTCCGGCCGATGGTTGGGGCACTCATCATTCCAGATTCGCATGCGGACCTCCATGGATCCTCCGAGCGGCTGACCGGGGAGGGCGAGGCCGCGCGCGTAGACTGGACTCCCGTGGCTCTTACCATCGGAATCGTCGGCCTTCCCAATGTCGGCAAGTCGACTCTCTTCAACGCCCTGACCAAGAACACGGTGCTCGCCGCGAACTACCCGTTCGCGACGATCGAGCCGAACGTGGGCGTGGTGGAGCTGCCGGACCCGCGCCTTGACCGGCTCGCCGAGATCTTCGGATCCGCGCGCATCCTTCCCGCCCCCGTCTCCTTCGTCGACATCGCCGGCATCGTGCGTGGCGCGAGCGAGGGCGAGGGCCTGGGCAACCAGTTCCTCGCCAACATCCGTGAGGCGGACGCGATCGCGCAGGTTGTGCGCGGATTCTCCGACTCGGACGTCGTGCACGTGGACGGCAAGGTCGACCCCGCATCCGACATGGAGACGATCAACACCGAGCTGATCCTCGCCGACCTGCAGACGCTCGAGAAGGCGATCCCGCGTCTCGAGAAGGAGGTCAAGGGCAAGAAGGCGGATCCCGCCGTGCTCGAGGCGGCGAACGCCGCCAAGGCCGTACTCGACACCGGCAAGACGCTTTTCCAGGCGGGCTTCGACGTGACGCCGATCCGCGAGCTCGGCCTGCTGACCGCCAAGCCGACGCTGTTCGTCTTCAACGTCGACGAGGGCGTCCTCACGGACGAGGCGCGCATGGCGGAACTCGCCGCGCTGGTCGCGCCGGCCAAGGCCGTGTTCCTCGATGCGAAGGTCGAGTCGGAGCTGATCGACCTCGAGCCCGAGGAGGCGCTCGAGCTGCTGCAGTCGCTCGGTCAGCAGGAGTCGGGCCTCGACCAGCTCGCCCGCGTCGGCTTCGAGACGCTCGGGTTGCAGACCTACCTCACGGCGGGCCCCAAGGAGTCGCGCGCCTGGACGATCCGCAAGGGCTGGACCGCCCCGCAGGCCGCCGGCGTCATCCACTCGGACTTCGAGCGCGGCTTCATCAAGGCCGAGGTCGTCTCGTTCGCCGACCTGGACGAGGCCGGCTCGATGGCGGAGGCCAAGTCAAAGGGCCGCGTCCGCATCGAGGGCAAGGACTACGTCATGTCCGACGGTGACGTCGTCGAGTTCAGATTCAATGTCTAGAAGGGCTCTCTGACCGGGGCTTTTGCATTCTCCTTACCGGGTGAGGTTTGCGAGCGGCTGAATGGCCTGCAGCACTGAGTCACGTGTCCATCGCGGGTACCGCGGAGTCGTG
>NZ_JAPSJA010000400.1 GCF_031178525.1 Microbacterium sp. | reverse complement strand
ATGATCGCGACCTCGACGCGCTCGGCGAGTCGGATCAGCAGCTCGCCGATGCGGGGATCGATCGGGCTCTTCGACGGGGCGAGCGTGTCATCCAGGTCGAACGACACCACGCGAGGCGCAAAGGTCATGGGATCCAGCCTAAAGTGGCGCCCGAATCCCGCGCGCACCGGGCTTCCCGGAGCGTGGGGATCGTGGATCCCCGCGCTCCGTCGCGTGCGGGATCCCAGCGTTCTGAGGGATGGCTGCGACAGCCTCGGGTGGCGGTTCGTCGCACCCGTTCGGATCGGGTAGACTTGCAGGGTTGCAAAACGGGGTGTGGCGCAGCTTGGTAGCGCGCGTCGTTCGGGACGACGAGGCCGCAGGTTCAAATCCTGTCACCCCGACGTAATGACAAGGGACCAGCCGATGGGCCGGTCCCTTTGTCGTGCTACGCGCAGTGACCGGGCTGGTCCCTTGTCATTGCTCGCGGTCGTCAGGCGGGCCCACGCCGCAGAGGCTCCGCGCAGCGCGAAGCGATGCGTGGAGGGGCGGTGGGGCGCACCCCGACGTCACGACAAGGGACCAGCCGATAGGCCGGTCCCTTTGTCGTGCTACGCGCAGTGACGAGGCTGGTCCCTTGTCATCGCTCGCGGCCTCAGCTGGTGGCGCGGCGCACCAGTTCCCGCAGCTGCTCGGCGACCGCTTCGCTCCAGCGTGCGACGCCGAAGTGCGTGGCCCACATGTCGCCCTCGTCGAGCGTGGAGCGGTCCTCGAAGCCGATCGTCGAATAGCGCGATCCGAACTTGCTCGCCGGCTGCAGGAAGACGACGATCTTCCCCTCGTCGTTCGCGAATCCGGGCATGCCGTAGTAGGTCTTGGGCACGAGGTGCGGTGCACCCTCCGACACCACGGCGTAGAAGCCGTCCGCGATCTCCCGGTCGTCCCCGTCGAGCTTGCCGATCTCCTCGCGGACGGCCTTCTCGCCGGCCTCGCGGTTCCTGCCGGCTTTCGCCTGCGCGCGCAGCTCCTTCGCGCGCTCCTTGACCGCCTCGCGCTCTTCCTTGCTCAGCGTCTCGGCCATGGTGATCCTCCTCTCATCGCCGCCCTCGTGGGCGATGACTTCAGGTTAGGAGTGGCCGGGTGTGAGCGCTTCTCGATTCCTGACCGGATGTCCGGGCCGGATCAGGCGCGGGGCGCGAGCGTGATGAGGGAGACCTCCGGACGGCACGCGAAGCGCACCGGTGCGTAGATCGAGTGGCCGAGGCCTGCGCTGACGTTCAGCGGCACGACGCGGCCGCGGTGCGACCACATCGAGAGCCCTCGCGCCTGGCGCAGCGGGATGTCGCAGTTCGCCACGAGCGCGCCGTAGAACGGCACCCGCACCTGGCCGCCGTGCGTATGCCCGGCCAGGAGCAGATCGGCCCCGAGGGCGGTGAGGCCGTCGAGCACGCGGCGGTACGGCGCGTGCGCCACGCCGAGCGAGAGCGGAGCCGCGGGCAGCGTGGCGAGCGCGTCCTCGGCCGCCCCCAGGTCGTCGAGGTCGTGGTGCGCGTCGCCCACGCCGAACAGCCGCACGCGGCTTCCGCGCACCGTGATCCCGGCCGCGCCGTTGTCGACGCTGCTCCAGCCGAGGTCGTCCGTCATGAA
>NZ_JAPSJA010000137.1 GCF_031178525.1 Microbacterium sp. | reverse complement strand
TGCCGCCCCGCAGGGCGAACTCCATGATCTTGACGATCTTGTCGCCGGCGACCTCGCCGAGGGATCCCCCGAACGTCGTGAAGTCCTGCGCGTAGACCGCGACCGTTCGGCCGTGGATCGTGCCGACGCCCGTGACGACGGAGTCGCCGTAGGGGCGCGAGCGGTCCATGCCGAAGGCCGTCGTGCGGTGTCGCACGTACTCGTCGAACTCGACGAAGCTGCCCGGGTCGACGAGCAGCTCGACGCGCTCGCGCGCCGTCAGCTTGCCCTTCGCGTGCTGCTTCTCGCGCGCGCGCTCCTCGGCGTCCACAACGGCCTCGTTGTAGCGCTGACGGAGGTCGGCGATCCTGCCGGCGGTGGTCGAGACGTTCTCGGCGGGCGCAGTCGGTTCGGTCACGCGTTCCACCCTATCCACGGCGTTCGCACGCGACTTGGCGTCCGGGCACAACGACCGCGCCGATCCTGTGTCGCGTGTCGCCATGCCCGCGCGCGGGCGGTCGTTCTGCGCAGTGAGGTCCGCTCGGTGCGCCGCCCTAGGCTTCGAGGGTGGAGTTCGAGCGGGCGCGCGGCGCGGCGGGGCAGTGGTGGCAGGTCGAGGCGACAGGCTCGACGAACGCCGATCTCGTCGCGGCGGCGCAGTCGGATGCGGCCCTGCCGCACCTGAGCGTGCTCCTGACCCGCGACCAGCGCGCCGGGCGCGGCCGGCTCGACAGGGTCTGGCAGGCGCCCCCGGGCGCGGCGCTGGCCGTGTCGGTGCTCGTGCGCGTGCCGGAGGTGCCGCTCACGGCGCGCGGCTGGATCCCGCTCGCGGCGGGGGCCGCGATGGCGACCGCCGTGCAGGCTCAGCTGCCGGGGCACGAGACCGGCCTGAAGTGGCCCAACGACGTGCTCGTCGACGGCAGGAAGATCTGCGGCATCCTGGCGGAGGGCACGGCGGATCTCGCGTCGGTGGTGATCGGCTCGGGCGTCAACACCGCGATGCGCGCGGAGGATCTGCCGGTGCCCACCGCCACGTCCTTCGGGGCGCTCGGAGCCGTGTGCGACGAGGACCTGCTCGTCGCCGACTACCTCGCCGGGCTCGACCGGCTGCTGACCGCGCTCGCGACGGACGCGGACACGGTGCGGGACGCGGTGCGCGCGCTGTGCCTCACGATCGGCCGGGAGGTCACCGTGTCCCTTCCCGGCGGAGCGGCGCTGCGCGGAGTCGCCGTTGACGTCGACGCCGAGGGGCGGCTGGTCGTCGCCGGAACAGCCGTCTCCGCGGGCGACGTGGTGCACGTGCGCTGACGGCGTGCCCGGGCCCGGATGTCCGGGGGCGTGGGCACAATGGAGGCATGAGCCAGCCGACTCCCGCCGCGCGTCTCGCCACGCCGCCGCCGGGCACGCGCGCTCCCGAGCTCGTGATCGCGTCGCTGCGCCCGCACGGCGGGCGTCTCGTCTGGTCGGCGCTGCTGCTGATCGCAGTCGCGGGTGCTGTGGGCTTCCTCCTCGGCAACCTCCCCGCGCCCTTCCAGGACTGGATGCTGCTGGCCACCGCCGCGGCACTCGTCCTGCTGGGCGTCGTGCTTCCTCTGCTCGCCTGGCTGTCGCACAGCTACACGATCACGACGCGCCGCGTGATCAGCCGGCGCGGACTGCTGTCGCGCTCCCGCACCGAGCTGTCCCACGCGCGCGGGTACACGGTCGCCACGCGCCGCGGCGTGCTGCAGCGCATGCGCGGCACCGGGACCCTGACGCTGTCCGACGGCGTCGAGGGTCAGCTCGTGCTCGAGGACGTGCCGAACGCGGTCCTGGTGGGCGAGGTCCTTGCCGACCAGGTCGAGCTGAACCAGATCCTGGCGCACCGCGATATGCAGGGAAGCCTCCCTCAGGGCCATCTCGAATGACTCCGCGCGCGAGGCGACGGCTCTCGCTCTGAGAGAATCGCAGTCATGAGCATGCGCGTGGGCGTCGTCGGTGGTGGGCAGCTGGCTCGGATGATGATCGCCCCGGCGGTCGAACTCGGGGTGGAGCTGCGGGTGCTGGCCGAGGGTGAGGCCATGGCGGCCTCGCTCGCGGCGACGGCGATCGGCGACTACAAGGACGCCGACACCGTGCTGACGTTCGCGCAGGACGTCGACGTCGTCACGTTCGACCACGAGCACGTGCCGCAGCCCGTGCTGCGGGCGCTGGTCGAGGCGGGCGTGCGCGTGCATCCGGGTCCCGATGCGCTGCAGTTCGCGCAGGACAAGCTCGCGATGCGCCGCCGCCTCGCCGAACTCGGCGCGCCGCAGCCCGACTGGGCGGCGGTCGCCGACGAGGACGAGCTCCGCGCGTTCCTGGAGGATCACGGCGGCCGCGCGGTCGTGAAGACGCCGCGGGGAGGCTATGACGGCAAGGGCGTGCGCGTCGTGTCGCACGCGAGCGAGGCATCCGACTGGTTCGCGTCCTGGGACGGACCGCTGCTCGCCGAGGAGCTCGTCCCCTTCACGCGTGAGCTCGCTCAGCAGGTCGCGCGCCGCGCCGGCGGCGAGGTCGTCGCGTACCCGGTGGTCGAGACGGTGCAGCGCGACGGCGTCTGCGCCGAGGTGATCGCGCCCGCGCCGCGGGCGAGCGAGAAGATGCTCGAGGTGGCCGCGCGGCTGGGCGTCACGATCGCGGAGGGGCTCGACGTCACCGGCATGCTCGCGGTCGAGCTGTTCGAGACCGAGGGCGAGCGCATCCTGGTGAACGAGCTCGCCATGCGCCCGCACAACAGCGGGCACTGGACGCAGGACGGTGCCGTCACGAGCCAGTTCGAGCAGCACCTGCGCGCGGTGCTCGACCTGCCGCTCGGAGCCACGGACCCGCTCGCCGACTGGGCGGTCATGGTGAACATCCTGGGAGGCCCGGCGAGCGGCGGGCTCACCGACCGCTTCGCAGTCGCCATGGCGGATCACTCCACGGCGAAGATCCACACGTACGGCAAGGATCCGCGGCCCGGCCGCAAGGTGGGTCACGTGAACGCCGTCGGCGACGACCTCGAGGACGTCGTCTACGAGGCCCGCGCGGCCGCCGAGTACTTCTCCTGACCGGCGGGGACGCCGCGGGTTTTCGGCCTGAGTCCGGGTCGCATGCGGGAAACTCCAGGCTCCCCGCCTAGCCTGTAAGGCGTGCTGCACTCCTCCGACACCCCCCTGATCGGCGTGGTCATGGGATCCGACTCCGACTGGCGCGTGATGGCCGACGCCTCGACCGCGCTCACCGAATTCGGGATCCCCCACGAGGTCGAGGTGGTCTCGGCCCACCGCACCCCCGACAAGCTGATGCGCTACGCGCGGGAGGCACGCGGACGCGGGCTGCGCGCGATCATCGCCGGCGCGGGCGGTGCGGCCCACCTGCCGGGCATGCTCGCGTCCATGACCGCGCTCCCCGTGATCGGCGTCCCCGTGCAGCTCGCGACGCTGGACGGCCTCGACTCGCTGCTGTCCATCGTCCAGATGCCCGCGGGGATCCCCGTCGCGACCGTGTCGATCAACGGCGCCCGCAACGCCGGCCTGCTCGCCGCCCGCATCCTGGGCGCCGGCGATCCCGGCATCGCGGACCGCGTGGAGGACTACGCGCGCGACCTCGAGCGCCAGGTCGAGGAGAAGAACACGCGACTCAAGGACTCGCTGTGAGCGCGGCGGCCGTCGGCAGCAGGGGCGATCTGTGACCGCAGTCGGCGCGGGGCCATACGCGGCCACCCGCGATGCGCGGTCGCCGCGGGGGCGGGCGCTCATCGAGCAGCGTCCCCTGCGCTACCCGGACGGCACGCCAGATGTCATGACGCGACGTGGCTGGTGGCTCGTGATCCTGGGCTGGCTGGTGCCGGGATCCGCGCAGGTGCTGGCGGGCAGCCGCCGGCTCGGCCGTTTCGGTCTCGGCGCGACTCTCACGGCGTGGGTCGTCGCGATCCTGCTGGTCCTGGGCGTCCTGCTCTGGCGACCGGGAGTGACGTCGATCCTGTTCGCGCCCGTCTTCGGCCCCATCCTGCTGACGATCGCGCAGGTGGCGATCGCCGGTTACGGCGTCCTGTGGGTCATCCTCGGCATCGACACGCTGCGTCTCGTCCGGCTCGTGAGGACGCGCGGCGGAGCCCGCATCGGCATCGCCGTGCTGGCGATCGTGCTCATGGTCGTCTCGGGCGGCACCGCCGCCTACGGTGCGAGCTCGGTCGGCACCGCGCGTGACGCCCTCGGCTCGATCTTCGGCGAGAGCGGCCCGTCCGTGCCCCCCAGCGACGGCTACTACAACATCCTGCTTCTGGGTGCCGACAGCGGTGAGGGGCGCGACTCGATGCGCTACGACAGCATCTCCGTCGTGTCGATCAACGCGGAGACGGGCGGCACGACCATCACGGGCATCCCGCGCGACATGCCGCATTTCCCGTTCAGCCCCGGTCCCATGCAGGATCTCTATCCCGACGGTCACGAGGGCGTCGCCGATCCCGAGTGCGGCTGGAGCTCCGGCATCAACCAGCTGCGCACCGAGGTGGAGCTGTGCCGCGACGGCGCGGCGCTCTACCCCGACGCGGCCGGGCGAGGATCCACACCCGGCGTCGAGGCGACGAAGGACGCAGCGGAGGGCATCCTCGGCATCGAGATCCCGTACTACGTCTTCATCGACATGCACGGCTTCGCGGCGCTGATCGACGCGCTCGGCGGCGTCGAGGTCGACGTCGCCGAGCGCCTGCCGAAGGGCGGCGGGCCCGCGTACGAGGGCCAGCCCGCCGAGGAGTGGGCGATCGGCTGGATCGAGCCCGGCGTGCAGCGCATGGACGGCGACACCGCGCAGTGGTACGCCCGCTCGCGCTACACGACGAGCGACTGGGACCGCATGCAGCGCCAGCGCCAGCTGCAGCAGGCGATCCTCGCGCAGTTCACGCCGACGACCGTGCTGACGCGCTTCCAGGATGTCGCCGAGGCCGGCACCGCGATCGTCGAGACGGATCTGCCGCAGTCGATGCTGTCCTACTTCGTGGAGCTGGGCCTCAAGGCGAAGGAGCAGCCGGTCGGCACGGTCGAGCTGATCCCCCCGCTCGTCGATCCGGACGCGCCCGACTTCCCGGCCATCCGCCAGCTGATCGCCGACACGCTGCACCCCGCGAGCCCGACGCCCGAGCCTGCGCAGTGAGGCTCCTCGGAGGCGGGCTGGCTACGCTTCGAGCATGACGGTCAGACTCCGTGTCGTGCTCGACCAGCTGGTCGCTCCGACCCGTTCCGACCTCGAGCGCGCGTCGCGGTCGCTCGCGGCGGCGCTCGCGGAGACCGCGCCCGACGGGTGCGAGGTCGAGGCGCTCGCGCCCTCGGGCGAGCTGCCATCGATCGACGGCGTGGCGGAGGGGCGTCGCCTGCCCCTGGGGCGCCGCGAGACCGCGGCCGCCTGGCAGCTCGGTGTCGTGACGGGAGTCGGTGGCGGCATGATCCACTCGCCGACCCTCATGGCGCCGCTCGTGCGCCACGATCGCGTGAACGACCATGATCAGACCGTCGTGACGCTGTGGGACCTGCGCGCGTGGGAGGCTCCCGAGGAGCTGCCGCGCGCGACCGCGATGTGGGAGCGGGCCATGCTGCGTCGGGCGGTGCGCTACGCCGACGCGCTGATCGTGCCGACGCATGCCATGGCGGAGCGGCTCGAGGTGCACGCGCGTCTGGGGGAGCGGGTCCGCGTGATCGCGGGCGCCCAGCCGGACGGATTCGCGGCGCCGACGGACTCCGCCGCGCGGCGCCGCGACCTGGGCCTGCCCGCCACGTACATCGTGCTGGCCGGAGGGATCGCCGCATCCGACGGTCTGGCCGCAGGCTTCCGGGCGGCGGCCCCCACGGCCTTCGACGTCGTGGTGGTCGACGTGCCCGAGGGGGAGGAAGCCGGCGTGTCCGCGTTGGCCGAAGCCTCGGGCCTCGGGGCGCAGCGCGTGCACGCCAGGGCGGGCCTCGACCGCGGCGACCGCGCCGCGACGATCGATGCGGCCGCGGCGCTCATCGCGCCCTCGACGCGCAGCGCGTGGCCGTGGCGCGTGCTGGAGGCGATGGCTCTGGGGACGCCCGTCGTCGCGATCGATTCGGACGTGCACCGCGAGGTCGTGCTCGACGGCGGCATCGTGGTGCCGGAGGCGGGACTCGAGGATGCGGTGGTCGACGCCCTCAGCGACCGGTCGCTCACGGGCGATGCGGGACGGCTGCGCGTGCTCGGCCGTGACCGCTCGCGCGCGTTCTCGTGGGCGGGGGCCGCAGAGCGCGTGTGGCAGGTGCATGCGGATCTGTGATGCCTTCAGGAACCGGTCCGGATCGCTGTCCTAGGATGAACTCTCGTGCCCACTGAACCCGAGCTGTCCGCGCGAGATCTGTTCGCGAACGTGCCGCGATCCGCGTTCGAGACGCCGGGCACGAGCCGTGGTCTGCTGGACGTCGTCCGGTGGCGCTACCTGCTGAAGCTGCTCGTGCGCACGGGCGTCTCGACGCGCTACCGCAACTCGGTGCTCGGCTGGACATGGTCGTACGTGCGTCCCGCCGTGCAGTTCCTCGTGTTCTGGCTCGTCATGGGCGTGTTCATGCGGCTGGGCGATTCCGTGCCCAACTACCCCGTGTATCTGTTCAGCGGCATCATCGGCATCAACTTCTTCAACGAAGCCTTCGGAAACGCGACCCGCTCGATCGTGGGGAACGCGCCGCTCGTGCGCAAGGTGTATCTGCCTCGTCAGCTGTTCTCGGTGTCCGCCGTGTTCGTGGCCTTCGTGCACTTCCTGCCGCAGGTGGGCCTGCTGCT
>NZ_JAPSJA010000399.1 GCF_031178525.1 Microbacterium sp. | reverse complement strand
ACTGGGCGCGCCGGTGTTCGCCGGAGGGCAGTCCGGGATCGCGATTCCGACCCTCGGCTACGTGGTCGGCTATGTCCTCGCAGCCGTCCTGGTGGGCGGGCTGGCGCGTCGTGGGGCGGACAGACGCGTCGGCGCCGCACTCGGGTCGGCGGCCGTCAGCAGCGCAGTCGTCTACCTCTGCGGCGCACCCTGGCTCGCCGCGTCCCTCGGAGTCGATATGTGGCAGGCCGTGCAGCTCGGCGTCATCCCGTTCCTGATCGGCGACGCCCTGAAGATCGTGCTCCTGGGCACGGTGCTCCCCACCGCGTGGCGGATCGTGCGCCGCGTGGAGCGGCGCTCCTGACGCGTCAGCGGCGTCCCATGCCGTGGTACTGCCAGCCGGCGGCTCGCCACGCCTGCGAGTCGAGGCAGTTCCGCCCGTCGATGATGACCCGCCCGCGCACCAGCGCCCCGGCGTGCTCCGGTGTCATCTCGCGGCGGTACTCGTCCCACTCGGTGACGATGACGACGGCGTCCGCGTCGCGGAGCGCCTCGTCACGGCCACGCGCGTAGCCGAGCTGCGGGTGCGCGGCCATCGCGTTGTCGATGGCCGCCGGGTCGGTCACCACCACATCGGCTCCCAGCCCGCGCAGCCGAACGGCCACGTCCAGCGCCGGCGAATCGCGGATGTCGTCGCTGAACGGCTTGAACGCCGCGCCGAGCACGGCGATCCGGCGCCCGAAGACCAGACCGCCCAATGCGTCGACCACGAGCTGCACCGCGCGCTCACGACGCCTCAGGTTGATCGCGTCGACCTCGCGCAGGAACCCGACGGACTCTCGGCGCCCGAGCTCCTCGGCCCTGGCCGCGAACGCGCGGATGTCCTTCGGCAGGCACCCGCCGCCGAAGCCGATCCCGGATCCCAGGTATCGACGGCCGATCCGCGTATCGTGACCGAGCGCATCCGCGAGGAGGGCCACATCGGCCCCGGCCGCCTCGGCGATCTCCGCCATGGCGTTGATGAACGAGATCTTCGTCGCCAGGAAGGCGTTGGCCGCGCCCTTGACCAGTTCGGCTGTCGCGAGATCGGTCACGAGGAACGGTGCCCCGGCGTCGATGCATGTGGCGTAGACGGTGCGCATCAGCTCGACGGCCCGCGCTCCCGCGTCGTCCTGCGGAGCGCCGACCACCAGTCGGTCCGGCGTGAGCGTGTCGTGTACGGCCCAGCCCTCGCGGAGGAACTCGGGGTTCCACACCAGCGTCGCTCCCGCCGTTCCGATCCGCTCGGCGACACCCGCCGCGGTGCCCACGGGCACGGTCGACTTGCCCGCGACGACGTCGCCCTCGCGCAGGTGCGGCAGCAGCGCGGTCACCGCGTCGTCGAGGTGTCGCAGATCGGCGGAGTCGCCGCCTGCCACCTGGGGCGTCCCGACCGCGAGGAAGTGGATCTCGGCACCGGCGGCGTCCGACATCCGATCGCTGAAGCGCAGGCGCCCGGAGTCCCGTCCCTCCGCGAGGAGCTCGGGGAGCCGGGGCTCGAAGAACGGGGCGACGCCACGGGCGAGAGCCGCCACCTTCGCGGAGTCGATGTCGATCCCGACGACGTCGTGGCCGACGGAGGCCATCGCGGCGGCATGCACGGCACCGAGGTAGCCGCAGC
>NZ_JAPSJA010000398.1 GCF_031178525.1 Microbacterium sp. | reverse complement strand
CACGCGCGCGCTCGAGCTGCTCGACAGGGTCGGCATAGCCCACAAGGCGAAGGACGAGGCGCGCTCGCTGTCGGGAGGCCAGCAGCAGCGTGTGGCGATCGCGCGCGCGCTGATGCAGCAGCCGAAGTTGATCCTCGCCGACGAGCCCGTCGCCTCGCTCGACCCGAAGCTGTCGCACACCGTGCTCGAGCTGCTGCAGCGGATCGCCCGCGAGGACGGCATCCCGGTGCTCGTGAGCCTGCACGTGCTTCCGCTCGCGCTCGCCCACTCCGACCGGATCGTCGGTCTCCAGCACGGCCGCATCGTCGTTTCGGGCCGCACGTCCGAGCTGGATGCCGCCGCCCTGGCGCCGATCTACGACCACGACGAGGAGGACCACGATGTCGACGACGTCGCCTGATCGCACCCGCGCCCCGAAGCCCGCGCAGCCGGCGCTCGACCCGCGCGATCGCGCGCGTCTCGAGCGGTCGGTCGTGATGCCCCGTGCCCGCACGCTGATGACCATCCCGCTCGTCGTGCTCGTGCTCGCGTGGTCGTTCGCCGGCGCCGAGTTCGACTTCGTGAAGCTCGGCGACGGCACCCTCAACATGGGCGAGTTCCTGGCACGGCTGTTCCCGCCGACGTGGGACAAGTTCGGGATCATCGTCGAACTGCTGATCGAGACGCTCCAGATGGCGATCGTCGGCACGGTGCTCGGCACGGTCCTGTCCCTCGTGATGGCGTTCGGGGCCGCGTCGAACATCGCTCCGGTCTGGCTGTACTACCCCTGCCGTTGGCTGATGAACATCATCCGCTCGCTGCCCGAACTTGTCTTCGCGCTGATGTTCGTGTCGGCCGTCGGCCTCGGCCCGTTCGCGGGAATCCTCGCCATGACCCTCGGGTCGGTGGGGTCGATCGGGAAGGTGTTCGCCGAAGCCATGGAGGCGGTCGACCGCGGTCCGATCGTCGCCATGCAGGCCGTGGGGGCGTCGCGCCGGCAGGTCGTGCAGTACGGTGTGCTGCCCCAGGCGGCTCCGCTGCTCGTCTCCTACACGCTGCTGCTGTTCGAGGGGAACGTGCGCGGCGCGACGATCCTCGGCATGGTCGGCGCGGGCGGGATCGGGCTCGAGCTCACCACCGCCATGCGCATGTACGACTACGGACACCTCAGCGCCATCGTCATCTGCATCATCGTGCTCGTCACCGTCATCGACCAGGCGAGCGCACTCATCCGAAGGAAGATCACGTGACCCTCACAGGCAACCCCGCTCCGATCGACACCGCCCCGCTCGACGCCGGGGGGATCGACGCCGTGGCGCTGGAGCGCAGCGCTCCGGTCAACCTGCGGGACCTGGGCGGCACGCCGGTCGCGGGCGGCACCGTGCGACCGGGCTTCGCGATCCGTGCCGACGACCTCTCGTACGTGACCGATGAGGTCGCGGTCGAGCTGGTCGACGCCGGCCTCACGAGCGTGATCGACCTGCGCTCGAACTTCGAGACGCGGATCACCGGACGCGGCCCGCTCGCGGATCACGCGGTCACCTATCACCACGTGTCGCTGCTCGGCGACATCACGCGGGTGGGCGACCTCGGCGGGCCGGACTACCGGCGCACCTACGTGCCGATGTACGTGGGCATGTTCGAGGGCGCCGCGCCGCTCAT
>NZ_JAPSJA010000014.1 GCF_031178525.1 Microbacterium sp. | reverse complement strand
CGGGGCGCGGGGGGCCCGGGCCCGACCGCCCTTCGCCCCGGGTCTAGGCTGAAGCCCATGCCGTCGGATGCCGCTCCTCGTCGCACGTACAGCTACCTGGGTCCCGCCGGCACCTTCACGGAGGCCGCGCTCGACCAGGTCCCCGAGGCCCGCGGCCAGATCTGGCACCCCGTGCACAATGTCGGCGAGGCGCTCGCCGCGGTCGCGGAGGGGCGCAGCGACGCGGCGATGATCGCGATCGAGAACTCGATCGACGGCGGCGTCTCGACCGCGCAGGATGCGCTCGCGCGGATCCCGAACCTCCGCATCGTCGGCGAGTATCTCGTGCCGGTGGAGTTCGTGCTCGTCGGCGCCCCCGGCGCGCGGATCGAGGACGTCACGCTCGTGAGCGCGCACCCCGTCGCGTACGCGCAGTGCCTGGGGTGGCTGACCGCCAACCTGCCGGCGCACCAGCACGTGCCGGCCGCGAGCAACGTGGCCAGCGCGGTCGGCGTGCTCGACGGATCGAGTCCCGCCGACGCCGCGATCGCTCCGCCCGGTATCACGGCGCATCACGACGTCGAGGTGCTCGCGCGCGGCATCGGCGACAACCCCGACGCGGTGACGCGCTTCGTGCTGGTGACGGGGCCGACCGCGCCGCCCGCTCCGACCGGGGCCGACAAGACGAGCGTCATCGTCGAGCTGCCCGAGGACCGCGCGGGAACGCTGCTCGAGATGCTTGAGCAGTTCTCCACGCGCGGCATCAACCTGAGCCTCATCCAGTCGCGCCCGATCGGCGACGCCCTCGGCCGGTACCGCTTCGTGATCGACGCCGACGGCCACATCCTGGATGAGCGCATGGCCGACGCCCTCATGGGCCTGCGCCGTTTCAGCCCGAACGTCGTGTTCCTGGGCTCCTACCCTCGAGCGGATCGCGCAATCGTGCAGTACCCCGGCCGCTATTCGGACGAGGTGTTCGTCGAGGCGCGCGACTGGCTCCGCGACCTCATCGCCGGCGCGCCCGACGCCTGATCAGAACCTGCCGGTCACTTCCCTCAGCGCAGGGCGCCGATCAGCAGCTCGAGGGTCTGCTCGCGGCCGAGGGTGGCGTCGAGCGGCTCGGACGCGTACGCGCCCGCGGCGGGAGAGATCATGACCTCCTCCACGTCGTAGCGCGCGGCGAAGTCGCGCAGCGCGCCCGCGACATCCGGTCCCGTGCCGACGAACCAGCGCGCGCGGTTCTGGTCGATCATGCTCTGCTCGAGCGGATCGGACGGCGCGGCCAGCGCCTCGTCGACCGTCTCCATCGCGCGCATGGGCTTGTTGGTGCGGAGCCGGGCGAACTGACGCAGCTGCGGCAGGGCGCGGGCGTCCGCCTCCTCCTGCGTCGGCGCGGCCACGACGTTCGCGGTGATGAAGCTGCGCGGCGCCGGGTTGTTCTCGGTCGGCTGGAACTGCGAGCGGTACAGCTCCATGGCGCGCTCGAGCCCGTCACCCGCGAAGTGGTTCGCGAACACATAGGGCAGGCCGTACGCCGCGGCGAGGGTCGCGGAGTAGTCGCTGGATCCCAGCAGCCAGACATCCGGCACGCCCGTGGCGGCGGGCGTCGCGTGCACGTCGTACTCGCCGCCGCTCGTGAAGCGCACGGTCGCGCCCTCGGGGCCCACGAGCTTCAGAATGTCCGTGATGTGCTGCGGGAACTGGTCGACCTCGCTCGTCGTGCCCGAGCGGCGCAGCAGCTGGGTGATGACCGGATCGCTGCCGGGCGCGCGTCCGATCCCCAGGTCCACGCGTCCGGGGGCCACGGCCTCCAGGGCCGCGAACTGCTCGGCGACGATCAGCGGGGCGTGGTTGGGCAGCATGACGCCGCCGGATCCGACCCGGATGCGCGAGGTGCGCGCGGCGGCGGCCGCGATCAGCACGGGCGGTGCCGTGGAGGCGACCGCGGGCATGTTGTGATGCTCGGCGAACCAGTACCGCCGGTAGCCGAGCTCGTCGGCGCGCCGCGCGAGGCTCATCGAGGCGGCGACCGCCTGAACGCTCGACTGACCGGTGCGAACGGGCACCAGGTCGAGCACGGACACGGCGGGGATCACTTGCTCGCTCATCCTCAGAGCCAACCGACGCGATCCGGATGGCATTCCCGAACGCGACGTGGCGGGCCGCGACTAGCCTGATCGCATGAACCCCGAGATCATCTACGTGCTCGTCGGGGCCCTGGCGGTCGGCGCTCTCGCGCGCTGGCGGGGGTGGCCGGCGCCCCTGCTGATCACGGTCGCGGCGATCCTGGTCTCCCTGATCCCCGCGGTGCCGGTCGTCCGGATCGACGGCGATCTGCTGCTGAGTCTCGTCCTGCCGCCGCTGCTGTACTCGGCCGCGCTCGAGGTTTCCTTCGTCGGCTTCCGCCAGAGCATGCCGCGCATCCGCCGGCTCGGGGTGGGCCTCGTCGTCGTGACCGCCGTCGCCGTCGGTCTCGTGGCGTGGTGGATCCTGCCGGAGCTGACGCTCCCCGGCGCCCTGCTGCTGGGCGCGATCGTGGGCCCGCCCGACGCCGTGTCCGCCGCCGCGATCGGACGCAAGCTCGGGCTGCCACGCCGTCTGATGACCGCCCTGTCGGGCGAGAGCCTCATCAACGACGCGACGTCCCTCACCCTCGTGCGGGTGTTCGCGGCGATCCTGGCGGGCGCCACCGTGACCGTGTGGTCCGGGATCTGGCAGTTCCTGGTGGCCGTGGTGATGGGCGTGGGGGTGGGACTCCTTCTCGGCGTCGTCCTGCATCAGCTGCGCGTGCGGCTGGACGATCCGGTCGTCGTCGGCACGGTCGGGCTGCTCGTGCCCTTCGGCGCCTATGCGATCGCTGAGCATCTCGGTGGATCCGGCGTGCTCGCCGTCGTCGCGATGGGGATGTACGTCGGGTACAACGCCCCGAAGACGGACTACGCCACGCGCCAGCAGGATCGGCCGCTGTGGCTCTCCGTCGACTTCATGCTCGAGAGCTTCGTGTTCGCCTATATCGGCCTGCAGTTCCCCGGCGTGGTACGCGAGCTCGGGGAGGATCAGGCGGGCACCACGATCGTGCTCTCGCTCAGCGTCTTCGCCGTCGTGCTGCTGGTCCGGCCGATCTTCGTCTACGCGGCGTACTCGTGGGGGCGGTTCCTGCAGGGAGTCCGTGTCGTGCGGTGGAAGCACAGCCTGGAGCAGTTCCGCCGCGACCCCGATCACCCGCGGGCGAAACCCGTGCGCAGGCGCCGCGAACGGATGGAGCGACGCGGCGTCGAGCTGAACGAGCGCAGCCTGCGCCAGCGGCTCTTCGAACCGGTGCTGAGCGTCCAGGAGCGCGCGGTGCTGTCGTGGGCCGGCATGCGCGGAGTGGTGACGCTGGCGCTGGCAGCGGCACTGCCCGAGCTCACCGGTGACGCCATGCCGGAGTCGCACGTGCAGAAGCTCATGGTCGTCGCGTTCGTGGTCACCGTGGGCACGCTTCTGCTGCAGGGGCTGACGCTCGCCCCTCTCATCAAGCGCCTCGGTGTCGGCGCGGAGGACGAGTTCCGGCGGGACGCGCAGCAGGTCGCGGCCGTGCTGGAGCGCAACCGCGAGGTCGGCAAGGCCTACCTGCGCGCACAGCGGGGGAAGTGGCAGGAGCGCTACGGCGACCGCGGTGCGGAGGTCTTCGACCGGCTGGCGAAGGCGATGCTGCGCGTGCAGAGCGGCGCGGACGCCGCGGCGGAGTTCGATCAGGATGCGGAGGGCCCGCGCCCCGGCTACGACGACATGGTGGAGCTGCGCCGCGGCTGGCTGGAAGTTCGCCGTCGCACCCTGATCGAGGAGCGGGACCGCGGAAACCTGGGCGAGGAGGTCATGCGCGAGCTCTTCACCGCCATCGACGCCGAGGAGCTCGCGCTGGACACCCGCGGCGCCATCCCGCGGGAGTGACGCTCGGGCATTCGGGCGGCTCGGCTTCGCCCCCGAACGGCGCGCCAGGGTTCGGCCGACCCGCCCCGCGCCCGGGCCCAGCACGCCTCCGGAGATCTGCACGCCTCCGGACGGATCCGCGCGGACGGATCCGGATCCGTGCAGATCTCCGCGCCCGAGCCTGTGCTGGTGCCGGGCGTGCCCTCAGTCGGCGCGCACCAGCAGGTCGCCGATCTCGCAGTCGAGCGCGCGACAGATCGCGGACAGCGTCGAGTACCGGATCGCCCGCGCGCGGTCGTTCTTGAGGACCGACAGGTTCACGATGCTCACCCCGACCAGCT
Organism: Microbacterium sp.; assembly: GCF_031178525.1. Classification (GTDB taxonomy): domain Bacteria; phylum Actinomycetota; class Actinomycetes; order Actinomycetales; family Microbacteriaceae; genus Microbacterium. Next base: position 20,564 of record NZ_JAPSJA010000014.1, on the reverse strand, counting down.
CACTGAGCCTCGTCAGCGTCATCCCTCGTTCGGCGAGCAGCTCGTCGAGCCGGCAGTGAACGCCGGTCGGCTCGTCGTCCGCCGGGCTCACACCAGCCCCTCGGTGTCGCGCTGCAGGCGCTCGCCGGCGGCGAAGGCCACCCCCATCGCACTCAGCGCGAAGATGAGGAACAGGTTCAGGAAGAAGCCCGAATCCGTGGCCGTCTCCTGGAACACGTCCTGATCCAGCGCGGCGCGGACATGGTTCATGACGACGAGGTCGAGAGGGAAGCGCGCGGCGAGGTCGAGCGCGAGGGCCGCGCCGCAGATCGCGATCAGCCTCGTATTGCGCGCGTCGAAGGCGACGCCCCGCGCGAGATTCAGGGTGAACAGCGCCGCGGTCGCGAGCGCCACGAGCATCGCCGCGCCGTGGATGAGCGGTTCTGCGATCAGCGCCGCATGCACGCCCCCCGTCACATCGCTCAGCAGCACGGTGCCCGAGTCCGCCCAGGCCGTGATCCCGCCGCCGTCCGCCGTGAATCCGAGCGCGGCGACGTCGCGCGCCAGCGGAAGCTCGATCGGGATGTCGACGTTCGGGATCACGGCGCCCAGTCGCTGCACGGTCTCGAGCACGATCGACACCGCGATCACCACGGAGAGCGGGAACAGGGCGATGAACGACCAGCGGTCACTCTGTGCGAACAGCTCGGGACGCGCGGGTTGTGGGCTCGTCATCACACCAACCCCTCCGTGTCGCGCTGGAGGCGGCTGCCGATGCCGAACGCGCCCGCGATCAGCGCGAGCGCGAAGCCCCAGCCGATGGGAGCGAGGTCGAGCTCGAGCAGGAAGAGCGAGAACGGCTCCGCCCCCGGACCATCGGTCGCGAGGAACTCCACCGCGGCCGCGCGCGCGAACGCTCCCAGCAGCTGTCCGACCGTGCCGCCCACAATGACCAGCACCGAGACGACGGCGATCGCGGTCGACATTGCCCGTCGGAAGGGGCGTGCGCGCATGAGCGACACGGCCAGCCACCACGCGATCGCGCAGACGCCGATCGTCGCGATCGCGGGGAGGACGCTCTCGGCCCACAGCATCGACCGGATGCCGGCGGGCAGCACCGAGAAGGTCACGGATGCCGTCTCATACGCCGACCCGACGACCGGCTGAGCGCCGCCGAGGGGAGCGCCCGCCTCCTCCGCCGCAATCGGCATCTGCGAGATCGTCACCGCCTGCTCTGTCGCCCCGATGGTCGACAGGACGATCGCGACGAGCGCGCCGATGCCGACGCTCGCGGCGCCCGTTGCGATAAGGCCGAGGGCGAAGCCGTCGCCCCTGCTCGTCACCTGGTTGGCCGTTGTCACGTCCGTCTCCTGTCTCGTGCGGCATGCGCGTGCCGATGCGCATTAATATCGAAAAACGATAACAACGAGAATCGATAAGTCAAGACTTTCGCGACATCGGCTCCCGCGGAGCCGCGCTATGCCCAGGGCGAACAGCGGACCGCGCGCGGCTCGCGCTGGCTACCGTGGAATCACGGCGCGGCCCAGGTGTGGGCCGACGTCGCCGGCCTCGCCTAGGAGGAGTGAGATGTTCGAGAGATTCACCGACCGTGCCCGTCGTGTGGTCGTCCTCGCCCAGGAAGAGGCGAAGATGCTCAACCACAACTACATCGGCACCGAGCACATCCTGCTCGGCCTGATCCATGAGGGTGAGGGAGTCGCCGCGAAGGCGCTCGAGTCGCTCGGGATCTCGCTCGACGCCGTCCGCGAGCAGGTCCAGGACATCATCGGTCAGGGCCAGCAGCAGCCGACGGGGCACATCCCGTTCACGCCGCGCGCGAAGAAGGTGCTCGAGCTGTCCCTGCGCGAGGCGCTGCAGCTCGGCCACAACTACATCGGCACCGAGCACATCCTGCTCGGCCTCATCCGCGAGGGCGAGGGCGTCGCCGCCCAGGTGCTCGTCAAGCTCGGCGCCGACCTGAACAAGGTGCGCCAGCAGGTCATCCAGCTGCTGTCGGGATACCAGGGCAAGGAGCCCGTGGGTGTCAACGCCGGCACGCAGCAGGAGAGCGACAGCTCCAAGGGCGGCTCGCAGGTGCTCGACCAGTTCGGCCGCAACCTGACGCAGGCCGCGCGCGACAACAAGCTCGACCCGGTCATCGGGCGCGAGAAGGAGATCGAGCGCGTCATGCAGATCCTGTCGCGCCGCACCAAGAACAACCCCGTGCTGATCGGCGAGCCCGGTGTCGGCAAGACCGCCGTGATCGAGGGCCTCGCCCAGGCGATCGTCAAGGGCGACGTGCCCGAGACGCTCAAGGACAAGCAGCTCTACTCGCTTGACCTCGGATCGCTGATCGCCGGATCGCGTTACCGCGGCGACTTCGAGGAGCGCCTCAAGAAGGTGACCAAGGAGATCCGCACGCGCGGCGACATCATCATCTTCATCGACGAGATCCACACCCTCGTGGGTGCAGGTGCCGCCGAGGGCGCCATCGACGCGGCGTCGATCCTGAAGCCGATGCTCGCCCGCGGCGAGCTGCAGACCATCGGCGCCACCACGCTCGACGAGTACCGCAAGCACTTCGAGAAGGACGCAGCGCTCGTGCGCCGCTTCCAGTCGGTGAACGTCGCGGAGCCGTCGCTGCCGCACGCCATCAACATCCTGAAGGGCCTGCGCGACCGGTACGAGGCCCACCACAAGGTGCAGATCACGGATGGCGCCATCGTCGCGGCCGCGAACCTCTCCGACCGCTACGTGAGCGACCGCTTCCTGCCCGACAAGGCGATCGACCTGCTCGACGAGGCGGGTGCCCGCCTGCGTCTGTCGATCCTGTCGTCGCCGCCCGAGCTGCGTGAGTTCGACGACAAGATCGCCAACGTCCGCGAGGCCAAGGAGGCCGCGTCGGAGGAGCAGGACTTCGAGAAGGCTGCGGCTCTGCGTGATGAGGAGAAGTCGCTGCTCGCCGAGCGCCTGCGCCTCGAGAAGCAGTGGCGCTCGGGTGACGTCTCGACGGCCGCGACGGTCGACGAGGGCCTGATCGCCGAGGTGCTGGCTCAGGCCACGGGCATCCCCGTGTTCAAGCTCACCGAGGAGGAGACCAGCCGCCTGGTCTTCATGGAGAAGGCGCTGCACGAGCGGGTCATCGGCCAGGAGGAGGCGATCGCCGCGCTGTCGAAGACGATCCGTCGTCAGCGTGCCGGCCTCAAGGACCCCAAGCGTCCCTCGGGCTCGTTCATCTTCGCCGGCCCCACGGGCGTCGGAAAGACCGAGCTGGCCAAGGCGCTGGCGGAGTTCCTGTTCGACGACGAGGGCGCGCTGATCTCGCTCGACATGTCGGAGTTCGGTGAGAAGCACACGGTCTCCCGGCTGTTCGGCGCCCCTCCCGGCTTCGTCGGCTTCGAGGAGGGCGGGCAGCTCACCGAGAAGGTGCGCCGCAAGCCGTTCTCGGTCGTGCTGTTCGATGAGATCGAGAAGGCGCACCCGGACATTTTCAACTCGCTGCTGCAGATCCTCGAGGAGGGTCGTCTGACCGACGGTCAGGGCCGTGTGGTCGACTTCAAGAACACCGTGATCATCATGACGACCAACCTCGGCTCGTCGGCGATCGCCGGTGGCCCCGTCGGCTTCCAGGTCGAGGGTGACACGACCACGACGTACGAGCGGATGAAGGGCAAGGTCGACGAGGAGCTGAAGCGTCACTTCAAGCCCGAGTTCCTCAACCGCGTGGACGACATCATCGTGTTCCCGCAGCTGTCGAAGCCCGAGCTGGTGCAGATCGTGGACCTGTTCACGAAGCGCCTGAACCAGCGCCTGCTCGACCGCGACATGACGCTCGAGCTGTCGCAGGCCGCCAAGGAGCGCCTGATCGAGATCGGCTTCGATCCCGCGCTCGGCGCGCGTCCGCTGCGTCGCGCCATGCAGCACGAGATCGAGGACCGCCTGTCGGAGCGCATCCTGAACGGCCAGCTCGACACGGGGCACCACATCAAGGTCGACGTCGAGGACGGCCGGTTCGTCTTCGAGAACGCGCCGCGCGGCGAGAGGGTCGCCGTCGGCGTGAACACCGGCGGCGGCGCGATCAGCGCGACGCCTGACATCACCGCGAACGCGAGCTGACGATCCGGATTCCTCGGAAGGGGGCGGTGCCTGCGGGCATCGCCCCCTCCGCCGTTTCAGGCGGTGGTTCAGGTTCGCGCCCATAGGCTGAGAGCGTGACCGACATCGCGACCGCTCCCTTCGTGGTGCGCGCCGCCCGCGCGGCCGACATGGTCGACATCCATCGGATGCTCGAGCCGCTCGTGCAGGAGCGCATCCTGCTGGGCAAGGACCTCGTCGTGCTGTACGAGGCGACGCAGGAGTTCCTCGTCGCCGAGGCCGACGGCCGGGTCATCGGCGCCGGGGCCCTGCATGTGATGTGGGAGGACCTCGGCGAGGTGCGCACGCTGCTCGTCGATCCCGAGTGGCTGCACCGCGGCGTCGGACGCGCGATCGTCGAGGGTCTCGAGCAGCGCGCACGCGAACTCGGCCTCAGTCGCCTCTTCTGTCTGACCTTCGAGGTCGATTTCTTCACGCGGCGCGGGTTCTCGCCGATCGGCGAGCAGATCGTGGATCCGGATGTCTACTCGCAGCTCGTGCGCAGTCGCGACGAGGGTGTGGCCGAGTTCCTCGACCTCGCGCACGTGAAGCCCAACACGCTGGGCAACACACGCATGCTCAAGCTGCTGTAGCCCCCGACTGCGACGAGGCGACAGGGGCGTGCGCGAGGCGCCGAGACGGGTCGCGCGCGCGTGCCGCCGGGACCGCTCAGGAAGCCCGGCATACCCTGGAACGCGTGGGAGAACAGCCGCGTCGTCGACACTCGCCCGCCGTGTACCGGCGGCGCAGGATCGCCGTGCTGCTGCTCGCCCTGATCGTGATCGCGGGCATCGTCTGGCTCGTGATCGCGCAGCCGTGGCGCGCGCTCGCCGACATGCTCTCCGCGCCGGCGCCGAGCCCCACGGCGACCGAGACGGCGGCGACGCCTTCAGCCTCCGGCTCGCCCTCGCCGAGTGCGACCCCCGCGCCGAGCCCGTCGCCCAGCTCGACCGAGCCCGCGAAACCGCAGCCGTGCGATCCGGCGGTGATCGACCTGGTGCCGGTCGTGCACGGCGAGACGTTCGAGACCAAGCCGGTGACGCTGAGCATCCGGCTCACCAACACCGGGTCCGTCGACTGCACGCTCGATGTCGGCACGTCCAAGCAGCGGTTCGTGATCACGAGCGGTCAGGACACGTGGTGGCGCTCGACCGACTGCCAGAGCGAGCCGAGCGACATGATCGTGACCCTCGCGGCCGGTCAGACGGTCGAGAGCGCGGAGCCGCTGACGTGGGACCAGACGCGGTCGGACGTGTCCACGTGCGGCAATGAGAACCGGCCGCGCGCGCCGCGCGGCGGTGCCGCGTACCACCTCCACGTGGAGGTGGGCGAGGTCAAGGCGAAGCAGACGGCGCAGTTCTTCCTGCGCTGAGCGGCAGCTTCCCGGGCGGGTCGAGCGACGCGTCGATGACGGGCCGGGCGACAGGAGAACTGGCGGTCGCACCGCGGGAGCTTCTACGGTGGTCTGCATGGGCACGCTCTACTACGGTTCCCAAGGCACTCCGATCGACATCAACGACCGTGCGCTCGCGCATCTGAAGGCCGTGATCGTCGCGAAGCTGCGGCGGGGCGAGGCGTTCACGCTGTCGCTGCAGCACGAGGACGGCAGCGGCCGCAGCACGATCTGGCTGAGCGCGGCGATTCCGATGCGCTTCACGTTCCAGGACGCGGAGCGGCCCGAGCTCAATCCGCAGTGGCTCGAAGAGCTCGCGGAGTCGGCCAATCTGCTCGGCGGTATCACGCTCGTGCCGGAGAAGCTCGAAGCCGAGGCCTGAAGCGAGCTCGCGGGTGGCGGGTGTCGCCGCCTCCCCCGCGGCGCATGATTTCATCTCATCCGCCGCATGTAAACCGCATGGGCGCACGCGTCGAACACGTCTTCACTGGAGCTCCAACCAACCAGTGACCGCCCTCGGGCGGGAAGGAGCACGTATGTTCTTCCACAGGCAGGAACTCCAGCACACGGTGAAGCCCGAGGCGCCGGATGCGGTGTACGCGCGGAAGCTGCAGGAGGTGCTGGGCGGCCAGTACGGCGAGATCACCATCGCGATGCAGTACCAGTTCCAGGCGTGGAACATGCACATCCCCGGCAAGTACCGCGACCTCGTCTTCGGCATCGGGGCCGAGGAGATGGGGCACGTCGAGATGCTCGCGATCATGATCGCGCAGCTGCTCGAGAAGTCGCCGCTCGGCATCACGGAGGACGCCGTGCAGGGCGACCCGACGGTCGCCGCGGTGATCGGCGGCACGGACGTGCAGCAGGCGATCGTCGCCGGCGCGGGAGCGCGTCCCGTCGACAGCAACGGCAACCCGTGGCAGGGCAGCTACATCACCGCGAGCGGCAACCTGCTGGCCGACTTCACCGCGAACGCGAACGGTGAGATGCAGGGTCGCCTTCAGGCTGCGCGTCTGTACCACATGACCGACGACAAGGGTGTGCGGGATCTCCTCGCGTTCCTGATCGCTCGGGACACGATGCACCAGAACCAGTGGCTGGCGGCGATCGAGGAGCTCAAGGAATCGGGCGCCGAGGAGCTGCCCGTGCCGAGCAACTTCCCGCAGTCCAAGGAGCACGGCGAGGTCGCGTACCAGTACCTGAACTTCAGCGACGGTGCCGCGGCAGCGGAAGGCCGCTGGGCGAGCGGTCCCACGCCGGACGGCAAGGGCGAGTTCTCGTACCACGACGGCCCGACGACCAGCGCGCCGATGCCGCCGCCCACGCACCCCGACTCGCGCTTCTACGGCACGACCGAGCTGCCGAACGTCGTGGAGAAGATGGCGGGAGCGGTGCAGGACAAGCTCAAGAAGGAGTAGTTCAGCGCCACACGGAGAAGGCCCGGAGCGATGCTCCGGGCCTTTCACGTCGTCCCGCGCAGGCCCCCAGAGGCGCTGAGCGCCGAACCTGCTGTAGAGCGCGGTCTTCCACCAGTCCCCACCGATGCCGCGCCCGAACGGGCATGACAACAGTATCAATCGTGGTTTTGCGAACCTGACAGAATGCTTGAACCCTGCTGGCCGGAGGTTTAGATGTGCGTAGCCGTAGGCTGAACGAATGGTGTCCAGGAAGCGTGCCAAGAAGGCTCCCGATGTCGACTTCCGGTCGGAGGCGCTCGCGCAGGCGCTCGAGCGGCAGGACATGGCCGCGGTGGCGCTGGCGCTGCGCAACGGCAACACGGTGGTGCCCCTGCTGAAGCCCGGAAAGCGCGACGATCCTCTGGACGGCGGCGAGGTGTGGACGTACCGGGACCCGCAGACGGGACAGGTCGCGCTGCTGCTGTTCAGCGATGCGAAGCACAAGCCCGACAACCTGCCCCCCGGCATCGGGCTGTACTCGCCGGCGTGGCTGCGCTCCTTCCTGTCGAAGCACCGCGACACGATCACGACGGTCTTCCTCGACATCGCCGGCCCTCACCCGATGCAGGCTTCTCCGGCCGACCTGCTGGACGCGCTGGATCTCGGCGCCTAGCCTCGGGCCATGGAGATCCTGCTCGCCGCCATCTGCTTCGCGGGTCTCGTGCTGCCGGTCGCGCTGGCCGCGTTGCCCAGTCAGCGCCGCCGGATGCGCGACGGCCGCTGAGTCAGAACTGCGGAACGTCCTCCAGGGCGGGCGGTCTGCCCTGTGCCCGCATGTCGTCGAGCGCGGCGCGCAGCTTTCCCGAGCGCTCGTCGATCACGCGCTCGTAGCCGAGACGCGCGGCCTCGCTGCGACGCTGCGCCGCAGCCGAGACGGGACGCACCTCACCGGCCAGGCTGAGCTCGCCGACGGCGGCGATCTCCCGCGGCGTGGCGCGGTGCAGCACCGATCCGGCGACCGCGATCGCGATCGCGAGGTCGGCGGCCGGCTCGGTGAAGCGGATGCCGCCGACGGTCGAGACGTACACGTCGAGGTCGCTGGTCTTCACGCCTGCGCGTCGCTCGAGCACCGCGAGCACCATGGCGACGCGGGAGGCGTCGACGCCGTGGACGACGCGCCGTGGGTTCGGCGCGCTCGACGGGATCGTGAGCGCCTGCACCTCGACGGGCATCGCACGCCGCCCCTCGAGCGCGATCGCGACGCACGTGCCCGGTTCGGGCGAGCCGTGCGAGAGGAAGAGTCCGCTGGGGTCGGGCACCTCGGCGATGCCGTCACCGGTCATCTCGAAGCAGCCGACTTCATCAGTCGGACCGAAGCGGTTCTTCAGGGCGCGCACGAAGCGCAGCGCCGTCTGCCGGTCGCCCTCGAACTGGCAGACCACGTCGACGAGATGCTCGAGCAGGCGGGGGCCGGCGATCTGCCCGTCCTTGGTGACGTGGCCGACGAGGATGATCGGCAGCCCGCGATCCTTCGCGACCCGGATCAGCGTGGAGGCCACCTCCCGCACCTGCCCCGGCATGCCGGCCGCGCCCTCCGACAGCGAGGAGGACACGGTCTGCACCGAGTCGACGATCACCAGCTGCGGCTCGACGCTGTCGATCTGCCCCAGCACGGTCGCGAGGTCCGTCTCGCTGGCGAGATACAGCTCATCGTGCAGCGCGTTGGTGCGTTCGGCGCGCATCCGCACCTGGGCGGGCGACTCCTCGGCGCTGATGTAGAGCACGCGGCGGCCCTCCTGCGCGGAGCGCGCCGCGACCTCCAGCAGCAGCGTGGACTTGCCCACGCCGGGCTCGCCAGACAGCAGGATGGCCGCCCCGGGCACGACGCCGCCGCCCAGCACGCGGTCGAACTCCGCCACACCGCTCGGGCGGCGCGGCGCCTCGGTCGTGTCGATCTGCGTGATGGGGCGCGCCGCGGCGGTCGGGATCATGGGGTCGAGGCGGCGCACGATGCCCGTCTGCTCGGCGGCCTCGACGACGGTTCCCCACTGCTGGCACTCGGCACAGCGACCCACCCACTTCGCGGCCGTCCATCCGCACTCGGTGCACTTGTACGCGGCGGGGGCGGATCGCTTGGTGGCCATGGCTTCAGCGTAGGCGGGGCTTCGGACATCCGTTCGAAGGCCCGCCCGGCCGCGCGGACAGCGGGCCGCGGTCAGCGGCCGCGCACCTGGTCGGTCGTCGCCGAGATCGTCTCGGCCGAGGCGTGCAGCAGGCCGAGCTCGGACTCGGAGAACGGCGTCTCGAAGATCGGGAAGGCGCCCTTCGCCCCGACCACGGACGGCACCGACAGTGCGACGCCCGAGAGGCCGTGGTAGTCGCTCAGCACGGTCGACACCGGCAGCACCGCGTGCTCGTCGCGCAGCACCGCCTCGGCGATCCGCGTCGCCGACAGGCCGATCGCATAGTTGGTTGCGCCCTTGCCCTCGATCACCTTGTACGCCGCGTGTGCGACGTCGTACGCGAGCTGGTCGAGCTCCTCGCGGGTGACCGGCTCGGCGCCCTCGGGTCGCCAGTCGGCAAGCGGGACCGGGCCGATGGAGGCGGTCGACCACAGTGGGAACTGCGTGTCGCCGTGCTCGCCGACGATGTGCGCGTGCACGGAACTCGCCGACACGCCCATCCGCTCCGCGAGCTTCCACCGCAGGCGCGAGGTGTCGAGCACGGTGCCGGAGGCGAAGATCCGCTCGGGCGGCAGGCCGGTCTGCTCCTGGGCGAGGATCGTGAGCACGTCGCAGGGATTGGACACGATCACGAACACCGCGTTGGGCGACGCCTCGACGAGCTGCGGGATCATCGTCGAGAAGATCCGCGCATTCGTGCCGACGAGCTCCAGCCGCGTCTGGCCGGGCTGCTGCGCCGCGCCGGCGGTCACGATGACGACGTGAGACCCCTCGGTCACGGCGATGTCGGCGGAGCCCTGGATGTCGCTGGCGCCGGTGAAGAGGGATCCGTGCGCGAGGTCGAGCGCCTCGGCCTCAACCTTCGCCGCGTTGATGTCGTACAGCGCGACATGACGTGCCGCACCGCGGATGAGCGCGGCGTAGGCGGTTGCCGCGCCGACGGCGCCGGCGCCCACGACGGTGATCTTCGCGTTCTCGATGACGGCCATGGCCACATCCTGACAGTGGATCCCCAGCGGCGTAAGGCCCCGCCGATTTGTCCGCCCCGTGAACCTCCCGTAAACTCGACCACGGTGACGTGTCCGAGCGGCCGAAGGTGCAACTCTCGAAAAGTTGTGTAGGGTAACCCCCTACCGTGGGTTCAAATCCCACCGTCACCGCCACTTTTATCCCAGATCAGCGCCCACTTCGGTGGGCGCTGATCTGCGTTTGGGTAAGAATCGGGTAAGCCATGCTCGCCCCACAAGTTGCGTCTAATCGGGCATTTAGTGCGGGTGTGAACGGGAGTCGACCGAAAGTGTCCCACCGTAGGTCGTCCCAAAGTGGGCTCACCCACTAACGAGCACAGGGCTATGGGTGTGCGCAGGACCGCATCGACGGTCGACGACAGCGCGAGAGCCGGCCGAACCGATCGTCTCCGACGTGGTCGATGTTCTTGCCGACGCCCCACCCGGTGCACGACTGGCACCGCCGGAATCGGCGCCCTGCAGTAAGAGGCCGCCAAGGACGCCGCCCACCGCCTGCGGCAGCACCGCGAACGGCAGCAAACCAAGAACAGGCAGCGACCGACGCCGCAAGTGCGCCAGCGGGGACTGCGCGGCCCTGAGCTATGACCGTCGCGCGTCGGTCTCTTACAGCCCCGGCAGCACATGAGCGAGGAGCGTCGCCGTCGCGCCGATCACCACAAACTCGACACTCACCCGCAGACGCAGCTCAAGAGAGCCACCCAGACCTGTGCCCCGTCGGTCGAAGCGGTGCTTGCGCTTCTTCTTACGATCTACACTCGTCATGTCTTCATCCCTTCGAGCTAACGCGAAACAGAAGACGCTGGCCCGTTCCTGTTGCCGCAGGGCGGGCCTCTTCTGTCTTCGTCTAGCCTGCGGACGACCCCAGACACAATTGGCCGAACCGTGTAACACTTATCGAGTGTCACGAGGCCATGGCATCGTTCAACGATCGATCCTCGACATGCTGCGCTCAATGCAGGAGTCGCAGAACGTGCCTCCGTTGACCTGGTTCACCAAAGCCGGGCTCGCTCTCGACGAGGTTTCGCGCCCGTCGTTCTCGCGAGCGGCCGTGCGGCTCCAGCAAGACGGCTTCATCGAGCGCGGGCTGGCGCTGCTGGACGCACCGTGGACGGGGAGTGCTCGAGAGCTGCGCCGGCCGAAGGAGCGCGTCTGGCTCGTCGTCCGCCTCGTTGCGGACGACGAGCAGAAGGAGGAGCTGCGCCAGCTGCGCGCTCGTCTCAATCAGATGCCTCCGCGCAGCGCGATGCACTACCGATACAGCAACTGGCTGAACTGTTGGCAAACCTCCGGCGCTGTTTCTGCCGATTACCCCTGGTTAGCCTCGCTATCGGCGGCTGGGGGAAGGCAGGAAGCGGAGTACCTCATGGCTCAGGTGCATCGCATGAACACCAGCCTCCTCATTGATGAGGAGGCAGAACCGGCTGGCCAAAGTGCGTAGCCAATCCTATCTGCAAGGTCCGCGGAGGGTGCGGTTCGTCGGAGTGTGAAGGCACGCCTGATGGCCCGCGCAGCCGCAGGCCATGACTAATGCGACTTAGCGGCCGATCTTGGTGGATGTCGAGACGCGCTTACCCGTCACCGTTGACGGCTTCACCACGGTGGACTTGGTGACCGTCGATCCGTTGATGCTGCGGAGCACGCCATAGCCACCGGAGGTCTTGACGACCTTCCACTGTCCCGACTTTGCTGCCATAGCGACAGTGTAGGGCCGGGGACCCTCACCGCGTCGGTTCTGTGTCGTCCGGTTCGGGGGTGTTTTGGTCTTGGCCGACCTCAAAGGGGATCGACATGAGCTCCGCGGTGAGTTCCGTGAGGGCCACGTCACTATCGTCGAGCGACCCGGCTTTGGGTGCGTCGAGGGAGACCATGCCGTAGACGCCGTTGTCGGTCCAGATGGGCACGGAAATGAAGGTGTCGTAGCCGGACGCGGTGCCCTCGTAGCCGTCAGGCTTGCGTCGGCGGAGGTTCGGATAGAACGCAGTCCGGCGAAGCTCAAGGAAATCCAGTGCTGCATCGCCCCGGACGGTTCCGGCCTCGAACGGACGCGGTTTCTCACCGCGGCCCGCGTGCCCGATCGACTCCATCGTGACTGGATCGGAGTCGGTGTTGAGCAAGTACACCGCCGCGCGCGGTCGATCGGCGTGCTCGGCGACCATCGCTTGCAGCGCGCTGACCGCAACGTGCGCGACCGATCTCAGGTAGCCGGGGCGCTCCTCCAAGGGTTGCTGGGCCATGTCGGCCGTTGTCGAGGCGAAGGGCATCAAGGCGTCGCGCAGCTTAACGAGCTGCGCGCGCTTGGCGGCCCCCACGGCCTCACGCTGCGCCTTATCGGCGCTGTCGAGTTGCGCTCTCGTCGTGCGGAGGGCCGTGGTGAGCTCGTCGTTCGTCCGCTCTAGCGCGCCCTTCCTACGGGACTCCTTGTGCTTCCCGAGGATCGCAACGGCGACCGCCACCAGGGCGCAGAGCCCCGCGAGTACGTACCACCCGAAGGACTCGGTCGCCCAGAACGGAAGAGGAGGTGTTCCTTTGGGTGTCTTGACCGGCGGGACCGCGCGCGCGACGGCCAGGAAGTGGGCGGATGCAGCGGCACCGAGAATCGGTACACCGACCGTGAAGGCGGTCCACAGTCCCGTGCGCCAGCCCGGCGTTGTCGTCTCTGCCACCGCTGCATCGTATTGGCGCGGAACCCCATCTCCGCGACGGCGCACCTGAGGTTGGAGAGTGGCCTGCCAGGGCGGCGGCGCGAATCGGGTACAGGGGCAGGTGGCAGCCCCGCAATTGGGGACCATCGACACATCGGACATGGCAAATGTCAAGCTCGCTCGCGTGGCATCGGGCTGGTGAGGAACGACCTCCCTCGCCCCGAAAAGAAGTGACGCAGGTTAGGTGAACTGGGGAAGGTCGCCGCCAAGGTCACCAACGCAGGAGCCAAGAAGTTCCTAGACGAGGCAATCTTGTGCCTTCGCGTCAGTGCCCTTCGCGCCGCGATCGTGTTCGTCTGGATGGGCGCGATGGCCGACCTCAAGGATCGGATTTGGACCCACGGCGGGCATCGACAACGCGCAGAAGATCGTGCTCGGCCACGCACGGGACCTTCGCAACCAGTGCGGTCACCCGAACACCTACTGGCCGAGCGTTTCCAAGGCGAAGGCTCACGTCGAGGACACAGCGGGGATTCTGTGGATCTGACGCCACAGCACCCAGCTGGCCGGAAGCATCTGCACGGCACTCGCGAATCGAGACCGTGAGGAGCGAGCTGGAGATGCGATCAGGATGATCGTTCTTCGCGGCGTACGCGGCATCGATCTCGGTCCCGACTTTGCCGAGGCGATCGCCGAAAGGCTGCGGTTAATACGTTCTCTCGCGGACGTGGACCGCCATGGTTGCGACAGCCTCAAGTGCCGCAATCGCTCGTTCGGATGAGCCGCCGAACAGTCCCGCGAGAAGCGGAGTCCAGCCTGCGCCTTGAGCGCGCACCTCCTCAAGCAAGACCGTCTCTGGCCCGCGATCGCTGTGTCTGTGACGCCAGGTGTAGCGGCCATAACCGCCGTGCGGTCCGTAGAAGCGCTCCGTCTGCGCGCGGGCATCCTCTGAGATCGCGTCGAGCAACACTTCAGCTTGGTCGAACGCTCCCGCGTAGTCTGCGTCGCTCGCGAAGTGCTGTTGATAAAGCGGAGCAAGCACGGTGAAGAGGTGGTCCGAGACAGGGGTGAGACGGCGTCCCCCTCGCGCTTGGAGTAGCTCATCGATCTCTTCTGACGTGGGCATAGCTCCGTCGTCCTCAAGGCAGAGGACGGTTCCGGGCACGCGCCACCGGTCGATTCCGACGATGCTTTGACTTCCGGACGTGAGGATGAATGGCACCCGTTCATGGCCGGGCAGCGACATCTGAACGTCGGCAGTTGCTGCCCGGAGCATCGAATAGTTCTGTTTCGCAAGCGCTCCCAGGACGAGCGCGTATGTCATGAGGGCCGCAGGGTACTCGTGCGCCACGGTGAAGATGTCGCTGGAGATGTCTGGGGGTGGCGGGGTCGCGATGATCTGCATTGTTCGTGTCAACTCTTGCTCATGCGTCTGTGACCCATACATCGCGATGAGTTTCAACGGAACCAGTGCTGGCGCGATTAGGTCGTCGTAGCGCCTGATGCGCTGCACCCAGGAGCGAGTGAGGCCTTCATCGAGTTGTGTGACTCCGGGAGGGACGTTGAGTGGGAACGCGTCTCGATCCGCCAGCGCCCTCACGATGGGGGTGCGGAGATCCGACAGATACTCGTCGTAGTCCATGACAAGCGCCGGCTTTCGCAGCAACTCGCGCACGCTTTCGACTACATCGCTTCCCGCGCGCCTCGCCTCGACGGCGGCGTCTTTGACTGAGGCCGGCGGTGTGCCGGGGGAAGCGCCCATTGCGCGCTGAATGGCCACTACTAGACGAGCGATCTGGGCGGTCTTCCCAGGTCCGAAGAGATCGGCGCGGTGGATCGAACGACCGAGCGTTCGTCCTGCTCCGAGATCAAGCTCTGGAATCTCGCACTCGTCGAGTCTCGCTGTCATGAGCCAGGATGCTCCGGGCGGGCGGAGCCGATACTCCTCGGCGGCGAGCGTGAGCTCTTCGTACTGGTATGACTTGTCACGTTTCGCGAGGTTAGATGAGAAGCAAGCGAGGAACACGAAGGATCCGCTACGGATCGCGTTCCGAATTTCGGCCTGCCAGTCGTCACCTGGCCACAGCTTGTCCTTATCCCTCCAGACGATGAAGTCAGCAGCCTCGAGCGCTGCTTGGAGGTCATCGATCTGGTCCGAGTCCTCGGAGATGTATGAGATGAAGACATGGTCGCTCGGCACGGAGTCAATCTAGCGAGGGGAAATGACATCGCGGGCTGGGTGCGTAGATCAAGCTTCAGTCTCCTGCGCTCCTTTCGCGAAGCATGGCGCGTCTCCCCGGCTCTTCGAGCGGCTGGCGTGGTTCAAGACTTCTCCGAGCCGTTGAGGGCGAGGGCTTCACGATCTGTTGCTCGCCCGTTACGTGCGCGTAGACCTCATCGCGATGTGGCCGTTCGGTCGACCGATTGCTGTGGAGCGATCTAGGCCGCCAGCGCACGGCGCCGAAGTCCACAGCCCTTCGCGGGCTGCATCCGTGGGTAAACCAGTGGGTAAACCTGCCGACACCGAGCGGCTCTGGACGTCCAGTCAGGAAAGGTCACTTGCCGCGTCGTGACAGGCAGATCAGGCAGTAGTGCGGGTCTGAAATCGGATTCGACAAGAGTTCAAATCCCACCGTCACCGCCGTTTGGGCGGGAGCTGGGTGACGCTTCGGGTGGATCGAAATGCGTCCGACCAACCCTTTGATGCTGGTGCGATCAGCGCGGGGAAGTGGCGTCCCGTCGGGCGTCGACAGGCGTCGCCCTTCCCCTCGCCGCCGCAGCGCTGGTGCACGCGGTCGCCCGACGGCGTCGCGCGGGGGGCGATCCCCGCCGCCCCACGCCGTCGGTACGACGTTGCGACGAGTACGAAGGTTCAGCTGTTCTGGCCCGTGGGGCTGCGCCGGCTGAGGGTGAGCAGAGCGAGAACCGCCGCGGCGACGAGGACGCCGCTTCCTGCCATGAGAGCGTTCTGGTAGCCGGCGATGAGCACCTCATCGGTTGAGGCGCCGCCTGCTTCGACGCCGGTGCCGACCCGGGCGGCGATGCTCGCCAGGATCGCGAGTCCCAGGGCGACGCCGATCTGCTGTGAGGAGTTCAGCAGCGCCGACGCGATGCCGGCTTTGTCGGCATCCACCCCGTAGACGGCGGCGTGGGTGAGTGTCATCACGCCGGTGCCGAACCCGATGGCGACGATCAGCATGCCGGGCGCGATCGCCGTCCAGTACTGCGTCTCGAGCGTGATCCGGGACAACCAGAAGACGCCGGCTGCGCTGAGGAGCGCCCCGAGTGCGGCCACCTGACGCGGAGCGATCCTTGTCAGCAGCTTCGGTCCCAGTCCCGCACCGACGACGATGCCCAATGCGAACGGGAGCCAGGACAAACCGGTCAGCAGCGGACCCTGTCCCAAGACGTGCTGCATGTAGAGCGTGATGATGTAGAACGTGCCCATCGGGCCGATGGCCAGGCCGAGCATCGCGAGGTAGGCACCCCACCGGTTGCGGTCCGCGAACAGGCTCAGTGGTAGCAGCGGCTGACTGCTGCCACGCTGGGTGAACACGAAGATGACCATCAGCAGCGCCCCCGCCGCGAGCAGTCCGTGGGCGAGTGGGTCAGAAAGACCCTCCTCGCCGAAACGAGTGACGGCGTAGACGAGGGCGACCATGCCCCCGGTTCCGAGCGCGGCTCCGAAACCGCCGAGGCGTCCGGTGTGACGCTCCCCGGCGATCAGGGTCCGGGTGCCCGCCACGACCAGCAGTCCGATCGGGACGTTGATGAAGAACACCCAGCGCCAGTCGAGCAGCTCGGTGAGGACACCGCCGAGGAGCAGGCCGATGACGATGCCCAGGCCGGACATCGCCCCATAGAGCGACAGCGCGGTGTCGCGCATCTTCCGGGTGTCGAACGTCGTCGCGATCCGTGCGAGCGCGTTGGGGGCGGTCAGCGCAGCGCCGACGCCCTGAACTGCACGAGCGACGATGAGCATCATCGTGTCCTGCGCGAACCCGCCGGCGAGGGAGGCGGCGACGAAGAGGACGAGACCAACCTGAAGTGTGCGCTTTCGGCCCCAGAGGTCACCGATCCTGCCGCCGAGCAGCAGCAGCGCGCCGAACGCCAGGATGTACGCATTCACGACCCACGGCAGGTGCACGGGGGTGATGCCGAGCTCGTCCTGGATGTCGGGCAGAGCGATGTTCACGATGGAGTCGTCCAGTACCAGCATCAGCTGGGCCGTCGCGATCACGAGCAGGGCGATCACGTGATCGCCCGTCTGCTGCTTCTGAGCTGTCAACTCTCATCCTTCGGTCGTTGCAATCGGCGCACGGGAGCCACGCCACAGCCGGTAACCAGATACCCCCTAGGGGTATCTATCGGCCGACTCCCCAGATACCCCACAGGGGTATGTAGGATGGGCGCGTGCACGAGTACGCGGACGACGGGCAAGCGCCACTGACGAGGCTGCGCCGCGCCCGGGGACGGGTGCCGGGGATCGCGCGGATGATCGCGCGTTTCGTGGGCTCCTGAACGCCATCACGGAAGGACATCATCATGACGGTCGAAAGAGTCGAGCTGGGCCTGAAGGACACCGCCAACGGATGCGCCTGCTGCGCGACCCCAGGTGCCTCGACGGAGGGGCGGTCTGCCGAGGCGGCTATGTCCACCACGTTGCTGGTGGACGGCATGACGTGTGCGCACTGCGTCAGCAGCGTCACCGAGGAGCTGTCCGCTGTACCCGGCGTGGAGGAGGTATCGGTCGCCCTCACAGCCGGGGGAACCTCGACGGTCACGGTGCGAAGCGCCGGTCCCGTCGACGACGCCGCCCTGCGCGCCGCCGTCGCAGAGGCCGGCTACGCCATCAGTGGCACTGCCTGACACCGCCAACGCTGCATCTCACTCCTGCATCCCCCGGGTAAGACGCGATTTCATGGCGCCGGCCCTGCGCTCCGTGCGATGGAGCATGGACTGGATATCGGCAGACCGGTGACTCACGGGCGTCCGCCACGTCAAGAGGGATCTTGTCGCGCCGTACGGGCCGTGCAGTGCTTCCCCAAGAGCCGCCGATGATGACCGGGGGGAGCATGGAGCGCTGGGCTCCGCTCCTGCTGCCGTCCTCCTCCTCGGCCTCGGGACCCTGCTGCGGTTCGGGCGCCGCATGGCGTGACGCCGTCATGTGCGCGCGACGCGCGCGGGATCGGCGGTCCGGTGCAGGTGGTCACGCGACCACCTGCACCCGCCGTCGCCTATGTGGGCGGCGACAGCCTCAGCACGGTCGCATCCGACGAATCAGAACCGGGCGGAGAAGCCGCCGTCCGTGTGGAGGAGCTGCCCGCTGATCCAGCGCCCCTCGTTCGACAGCAGGAATGAGACGATCCCGGCGATGTCCTTCGGCGTTCCTGCTCGACCGAGCGGTTGGTAGGACGTCAGGTTCTCGCGCGTCTCGTCGTCCATCCATCCCGTGTCGATCGGTCCGGGGTTGACGACGTTGGCGGAGATCGATCGAGAACCCAGCTCGCGGGCCGCCGAGATGACGATCCGGTCGAGCGCACCCTTCGACGCGCCGTAGGGAAGATTGCCGGTCGTGTGATCGCTTGTGAAGGCCACGATGACCCCGCCCGTGACGTCGACCTGCCGAGCGAAGGCAGCGATGAGGAGAAGGGTCGCGCGCGCGTTCACGGCGACGTGCTGGTCGAAGCTCGCTGCGGTCGTGTCGAGGATGCCGGACTCGACGTCGTGCGCATGACTGAGCACGAGGGCTGACAGCGTCCCGCGTTCACGGGTGATCCGCTCGATGAGCGTTGTGGGTGCTGCGGCATCGGACAGATCGCACGGGTAGTCGCCCGTCGTGAGGTCGCTCGTGACGACCGTCCAGCCGTCCGCCTCCAGCCGAGGGACGATGCCGGCGGCGATGCTGTTGGCGCGGGCGGCTCCGGTGACAAGCGCGAGGGGCATAGGTCGAGGCTAGTTCGCCGCTGGCAGGGGCCGGATCGACGCGCTCCGCGCCGGCGGAAAGCGCGATTCAGGGGCTTGTCAGAAAAGCTCCCTCCGGGATCCCCTATCCTCTGAAGTCCAAGGGGAGTACTCCGGCACGGTCGGCTCGTCAGTTCGGATGCACGTCGCATCCCGGGCCACCGGTCCTCAGTCACGCGGATGGAGAAGACCTTGACGCCGCTCAGTCGCGCCAGGTCTGGAGTCTTCTTGCATATCACCCCTCTCGTGTGGGTCATCACGATCGCGGTCACGATCGCGTTCTTCGTCTACGAGTTCTTCACGCACGTCCGCAGGCCCCACGAGCCGACGATCGGCGAGTCGGCCCGCTGGTCGGCGTTCTACATCGGCCTTGCGCTGCTGTTCGGCGTCGGGGTCGGCATGCTCTCGGGCTGGACCTACGGCGGTGAGTACTTCGCCGGCTATCTCACGGAGAAGGCGCTGTCGATCGACAACCTCTTCGTCTTCCTGCTCGTGATGACGGGCTTCGCGGTGCCGAAGATCTACCAGCAGAAGGTGCTGATGATCGGCATCGTCATCGCGCTGATCCTGCGCGGCATCTTCATCGCCGTGGGCGCCGCCCTGATCGAGAACTTCTCGTGGGTCTTCTACGCCTTCGGCGCGCTGCTCCTCGTACTCGCGTACCGGCAGGCGTTCGGCGACCACGACGACGACCCCGCGAACGGACGCTTCATGCGTCTCGTGCGCCGCATCCTGCCCGTCACCGACGAGTACCACGGGGATCGGCTCACGGTCCGGATGGACGGTCGCCGGTTCGTCACCCCGATGCTGCTCACGATCATCGCGATCGGCTTCGTCGATCTCATCTTCGCGGTGGACTCCATCCCCGCGATCTACGGGCTGACCGAGGAGGCGTACATCGTCTTCACCGCGAATGCGTTCGCGCTGATGGGCCTGCGGCAGCTGTACTTCCTCATCGGAGGCCTGCTCGAGCGCCTGGTCTACCTCGCCCAGGGGCTGGCTGTCATCCTGGCCTTCATCGGCGTGAAGCTCGTGCTGCACGCGATGCATGTCAACGAACTGCCCTTCATCAACGGGGGTCAGCCGATGCTGTGGGCACCCGAGATCCCGATCTGGTTCTCCCTGCTGTTCATCGCCGCCACCATCGCGGTCGCGACGGCGGCGAGCCTGCTCAAGACGCGTCGTTCGCGGCCGGCACCCTCGGCCGTTCCGGCTCGGGCCGCCGACGACGCCCCCGCGACCGAACCGCCCCTCCCCAGTAAGGAACAGTCATGAACGCTCCGCGCGGATCTGAATCCACCCCCGACCCCGACAGACCCGGCGCCCGGGAATCCCTGGGCACCACCTCCCGCGAGCGGGGAGGCGACGTCTGATGGCCGACCTGCTGTGGAACATCGCGCTCGTCATCCTCTTCGTCCTCGTCGGCGGCGTGTTCGCCGCCACCGAGATGGCGCTGGTCACGCTGCGCGAGAGCCAGATCAACGCCATCGCCGCGCGCGGTCGCCGAGGAGCGAAGGTCGCGAACCTCGCGCGCAACCCGAACACCTTCCTGTCGGCGGTGCAGATCGGCGTGACGGTGGCGGGCTTCGCCTCCGCGGCGTACGGCGCCACGTCGATCGCTCCGTCGGTCGCTCCGCTGTTCGTGTCGTGGGGCGCGCCCGAGGCGCTGGCGATGACGCTGGCGACCGTGGCGCTCACGCTCGTGATCGCCTACCTGTCGCTGGTGCTGGGCGAGCTGGCGCCCAAGCGCCTCGCCATCCAGCGGAACGCACAGTTCGCCTACGCTGTCGCGCCCGTGCTCAACGGCTTCGCGACGATCATGAAGCCGGTGATCTGGCTGCTGT
>NZ_JAPSJA010000136.1 GCF_031178525.1 Microbacterium sp. | reverse complement strand
CACTGATGCTGCTCGCCGACCTCACGGCCGGCGCGGTGGAGGATGCGGAGACCCGCAGGCTCTCGCGCCCCCTGGCAGAGGTCGAGAAGGCGGCGCTCGCTCAGGCGCCGGCGCGGGATGCGCTCGCAGCGCTCGCACCCGGGGACGCCGTGCGCATCATCGCCGAGGTCAAGCGCGCGAGTCCGTCGCGCGGCGACCTCGCCGCCATCCCGGATCCGGCTCATCAGGCGGGTCTGTATGAGCAGGGCGGCGCATCGGCGATCAGCGTGCTCACCGAGCAGCGTCGCTTCAAGGGCAGCCTCGACGACCTGACGGCGGTGCGCGCATCGGTCTCGCTGCCCGTCCTGCGCAAGGACTTCATCGCCACGCCGTACCAGGTGCTCGAGGCGCGGGCGGCGGGTGCCGATCTCGTGCTGCTGATCGTCGCGGCACTCGAGCAGCCGGTGCTGGCCGAGCTGTACGCGCTGATCCGCGAGCTCGGGATGACGCCGCTCGTCGAGACCCACTCGCCCGACGAGGTCGCCCGCGCCGCTGAACTGGGCGCCGAGCTGATCGGCGTGAACGCACGCGATCTGTCGACCTTCGAGCTCGATCGCGACCTGTTCGGGCGTCTGGCCGAGCGCATCCCGACGGGTGCGATCAAGGTCGCCGAGTCGGCGGTGCTGCAGCCCGCCGACGTCGCGCACTATCGCGCGGCGGGTGCCGACGCGGTGCTGATCGGCGAGGCGCTCGTGACGGGCGACCCCGTCGCCACCCTGACAGCCTTCCTGGACGCGGGCCAGGGCCGATTCCCGCAGGAGGAACGATGAGCGCCGCCACCACGAGCCTGCGCGACCAGCACGGACCCTTCTTCGGCGAGTTCGGCGGGCGCTACATGCCGGAGTCGCTCGTCGCCGCGATCGACGAGCTCGCCCGCGCGCACGCCAACGCGATCGCCGATCCGGAGTTCCGCGACGAGCTCGCGGGCCTGCTGGCGGACTATGCCGGACGCCCGTCCGCGCTCACCGAGGTGCCGCGCTTCGCCGAGCACGCCGGCGGCTCGCGCGTGTTCCTCAAGCGCGAAGACCTGAACCACACCGGCTCGCACAAGATCAACAACGTGCTGGGCCAGGCGCTGCTCACCAAGCGGCTCGGCAAGACCCGCGTGATCGCGGAGACGGGCGCGGGCCAGCACGGCGTGGCGACCGCGACGGCCGCTGCGCTGTTCGGCATGGAGTGCACGATCTACATGGGCGAGGTCGACACCGAGCGCCAGGCGCTCAACGTCGCCCGGATGCGCCTGCTCGGCGCGGAGGTCGTCCCCGTGACGACCGGATCGCGCACGCTCAAGGACGCCATCAACGAGGCGTACCGCGACTGGGTCGCGAGCGTCGAGACGACGAACTACATCTTCGGCACGGCGGCGGGCCCGCACCCCTTCCCGGCCATGGTGCGCGACTTCCAGAAGATCATCGGCGAGGAGGCGCGGGCGCAGCTCATCGAGCGCGCCGGTCGCCTGCCCGACGCGGTCTTCGCGTGCGTGGGCGGCGGCTCCAACGCGATCGGCATGTTCGACGCCTTCCTGGATGACGAGGACGTCAAGCTCTACGGCGTCGAGGCGGCCGGTGACGGCGTCGACACGCCGCGGCACGCCGCGTCGATCGAGCGCGGACGCCCGGGCGTTCTGCACGGATCGCGCACCTACGTGCTGCAGGACGAGGACGGTCAGACGGTCGAGTCGCACTCGATCTCGGCGGGACTCGATTACCCGGGCGTGGGTCCCGAGCACGCGTGGCTCGCGGACATCGGACGCGCCCAGTACATCCCCGCGACGGACGACGAGGCCATGCAGGCGCTTCGTCTGCTGAGCCGCACGGAGGGGATCATCCCCGCCATCGAGTCGGCGCACGCGCTGGCGGGCGCCCTCCGGATCGGACGCGAGCTCGGTCCGGACGCCGTGATCGCCATCTGCCTCTCGGGCCGCGGCGACAAGGACATGGACACCGCGGCGCGGTACTTCGAGCTGTACGACGATGCGGAGCAGGCCGAGTCGCACGGAACGCAGGGGGCCCAGGCATGAGTGCAGTCGAGGACGCGATCGCGAAGGCGCACGCCGAGGGACGCGGGGCGTTCGTCGGCTACCTGCCGGTCGGATTCCCGGATCTGCAGACGAGCATCGACGCGGCAGTCGCCCTCGCGGAGAACGGCGTCGACGTCATCGAGCTCGGTCCGCCCTACAGCGACCCGGTGATGGACGGGCCGCTGATCCAGGAGGCGACGCAGGCCGCGCTTGCCGCCGGCTACCGCACGAGCGACCTGTTCGTCGCGCTGCGCGAGATCACGGCGCGCACGGACGTGCCCGTGCTCGTGATGACGTACTGGAACCCGGTCGTGCAGTACGGCGTCGACCGCTACGCCGACGAGCTGAAGGCCGCCGGGGGAGCGGGCCTCATCACGCCCGACATCACGCCGGAGGCGGCTCCCGACTGGATCGCCGCGAGCGAGCGGACCGGACTGGACCGCGTGTTCCTCGCCGCCCCGACCTCGAGCGACGAGCGCCTCGAGCTCGTGATCCGCAACACGACCGGCTTCGTCTACACCGTCTCGACCATGGGCATCACGGGCGAGCGCGCGCAGCTCGACGCCGCAGCTCGCACGCTCGTCGAGCGGCTGCGTGCCCATGGCGCCGGTCGCGCCTGCGTCGGCATCGGCATCAGCACCGCGCAGCAGATCGCGGACGTCCTGCAGTACGCGGACGGCGCGATCGTCGGCACCGCGCTCGTGCGGGCGCTGCGCGACGGCGGCGTCGAGGGCCTCGCGTCGGTCACGCGCGAGCTGGCGTCGGGCACCGCACTCTCGCGCTGACCCCGCCCCCTCGAGCCGCCAAACCACATGGTGTGAACGAGACCACATGCTTCGCACCGGTCAAACCCTGTGGTTTCGTTCACACCACATGGTTTGGTCGCCGGATGTGAGACGGTCGCTGCTCGCACGACACTGACACAGACGATCGGCGACCGGCGTTCGACCGGCCGTTCCTGTTCACCGTCTCGCACGACGAGACGGGATGGCCGCTGTTCCTCGCGGCGATCCGCGATCCCCGTCACTGAACGCGTCCGGCAATACGCGTACGGCGAACTAGACTCGGGGTCATGCTGTCTTCCGCGCTCGCGTCCGCCGTGACGAGCATTCCCAGCCCGCCGATCAGCTACATCGACCTCGGCCCGCTGCGCATCCACTTCTACGCGCTGTGCATCATCGCGGGCATCATCGTCGCGACGCTGATGACGAACCACCGGCTCACGAAGCGCGGCGCCGAGCCGTGGGTCGTGATCGACATCGCGCTGCTCGCGGTGCCGCTCGCGATCATCGGCGCGCGCATCTTCCACGTCCTCACCCACCCCGGCTTCTACTTCGGCGAGGGCGCGGACATCTGGGCGGTGTTCCGGATCTGGGAGGGCGGCATCGCGATCTTCGGCGCGCTGATCGGCGGCGCCGTCGGCGCGTGGCTGGGCTGCCGCTGGACGGGAGTCCGCTTCTGGACCTTCGCCGACGCCCTGGCCCCGGGCCTGCTGCTCGCGCAGGCCATCGGCCGCTTCGGCAACTGGTTCAACCAGGAGCTGTTCGGCTGGCCCACCGATCTGCCGTGGGGCCTCGAGATCGACTCGGACAACGCGGCGATCCCGGCGGGACTGCCGGAGGGGACGCTGTTCCACCCGACGTTCCTGTACGAGGTCGTCTGGAACGTGATCGGCGTGGTCCTGCTGCTCTGGATCGGCCGCCGCCTCCGCCTGCAGTGGGGCCGCCTGTTCGCGCTCTACCTGATCTGGTACAGCGCCGGCCGAGTGGTGTGGGAGTCCATCCGCATCGACCCGAGCGAGATCTACTTCGGACTGCGCACGAACGTGTGGGCGTCGATCCTCGGCATCCTCGTCGGCATCGCGATCCTGATCGTGCAGCGCCGTCACCTCGGCCTGGAGCCCTCGCCGTACGCGCCGGGACGCAAGCGAAGCGACGACGACGCGCTACAATCAGAAGACCCCACCGACTTCGTCGACGTCAGCGAACCGCCTGCGTCAGAGGTCGATCACCACAAGGCCGCCGCCACAAGCACCGCCGCCGCGAACTAGCACTCACGCGTCCCGTATGACGCGGGACACGGCTTTCGCAGGCGCTTGCGGCGACGCTCCTCTGCAGCAGTACAGGGCCGATGTCGTCCCGGCTGAGCACCAACCTCAAGGACGGTAGGCATGGCATCCCGCCCCGTTTACGGCACCGCATCCTCGCTTCAGGGCTTCCCCGAGAAGCAGGGCATGTACAACCCCGCGTTCGAGAAGGACGCGTGCGGCCTCGCGATGGTCGCCACGCTGCGTGGCGAGCCGGGTCACGACATCGTCGACCTGGCCCTCACAGCGCTGCGCAACCTCGAGCACCGCGGCGCGATCGGCTCCGATGCGGGCACGGGTGACGGCGCCGGCATCCTGACGCAGATGCCCGACGCGTTCCTGCGTGCGGTCGCCGGGTTCGACCTGCCGCCGGTCGGCGAGTACGCCGCGGGCATGATCTTCCTGCCGCGCGAGGACGAGGCACGCGGGGCCATGAAGACCTCGATCGAGAGCATCGCGGCGAGCGAGGACATCACCGTGCTCGGCTGGCGCGAGGTTCCGACCGAGGACGAGCACCTCGGCAAGCTCGCGTACGACGCGCGCCCGGCGTTCGAGCAGCTGTTCGTGTCGGTCCCCGCGACGGCGGACGCCGCGGCCCAGTCGGGCATCGCGCTCGACCGCCGCGTGTACCGACTGCGCAAGCGCGCACAGCACGAGCTCGACGCGTACTTCGTGTCCCTGTCCAGCCGCACGCTCGGCTACAAGGGCATGGTCACGACCCTGCAGCTCGAGCCGTTCTACCCCGACCTGCAGGACGAGCGCTTCGTCACCGAGCTCGCGGTGGTGCACAGCCGGTACTCGACCAACACGTTCCCGTCGTGGCCGCTCGCGCAGCCCCTGCGCATGCTCGCGCACAACGGCGAGATCAACACGGTCGGCGGGAACCGCAACTGGATGCGCGCGCGTCAGTCGCAGCTCGCGTCCGACCTGCTGGGCGACATCCGCCCGCTGCTGCCGATCTGCGCCGAGGGCCAGAGCGACTCGGCCTCGTTCGACGAGGTGCTCGAGCTGCTGACGCTGACAGGCCGGAGCCTGCCGCACGCGATGCTCATGATGGTGCCCGAGGCGTACGAGAAGCAGCCGGACATGGATCCGGACGTGCGCGCCTTCTACGAGTACCACTCGCTGCAGATGGAGCCGTGGGACGGCCCCGCGTCGCTGATCTTCACGGACGGCACCGTCGTGGGCGGCATGCTCGACCGCAACGGCCTCCGTCCCGGACGCTGGACCGTCACGAAGGACGGCCTCGTCGTGATCGGCAGCGAGACGGGCGTGCTCGACTTCGCGCCCGAGCGCATCGAGCGCCGCGGCCGCCTGCTTCCTGGCCGCATGTTCGTCGTCGACACCGCGCAGGGCCGCATCATCAGCGACGACGAGGTCAAGCGCGAGCTCGCGGCCATGCACCCCTGGCAGGAGTGGCTCGACAAGGGCACGGTCCGGCTCGCCGACCTGCCCGAGCGCGAGCACATCGTGCACCCGATCGCCTCCATCAACCGGCGGCTGCGCACCTTCGGCTACACGGAGGAGGAGGTGCGGATCCTTCTCGCCCCGATGGGGCGCACGGGCGCGGAGCCGCTCGGCGCGATGGGCTCCGACACCCCGATCGCCGTGCTGAGCGACCGCCCGCGGCTGCTGTTCGACTACTTCACGCAGCAGTTCGCGCAGGTCACCAACCCTCCGCTCGACTCGATCCGCGAGGAGGTCGTCACCAGCCTCAAGCTCGGCCTCGGCCCCGAGGCGAACCTGCTCGACTGGGGCCCTGAGCACGCCCGCGCGGTCGGACTCGACTTCCCGGTGATCGACAACGACGAGCTCGCGAAGATCCAGCACATCCACGCGGCGCTGCCCGGGCGCTCCTCGGTCACGGTGCGCGGCCTGTACCGCGTGGCAGCCGGCCGCAAGGGCCTCGAGAAGCGCCTCGCCCAGATGTGCCGCGAGGTCGACAACGCGATCGAGGACGGCGTCGAGTTCGTCGTGCTGAGCGACCGCGACTCGAACCAGGATCTCGCTCCCATCCCCTCGCTGCTGATGCTCTCGGCGATCCACCACCACCTCATCCGCAACGAGACCCGCATGAAGGTCGGCCTGGTGGTCGAGGCGGGCGATGTGCGCGAGGTGCACCACGTCGCGACGCTGATCGGCTACGGCGCATCCGCCGTGAACCCCTACCTGGCGATGGAGACGGTCGAGAACCTCGTCCGCTCCGGTTCCATCCAGGGGGTCACGCCCGAGAAGGCCGTCAAGAACCTGATCTACGCGCTCGGCAAGGGCGTGCTGAAGATCATGTCGAAGATGGGCATCTCGACCGTTTCGTCGTACGCGGGCGCGCAGGTGTTCGAGGCCGTCGGCCTGTCGCAGGAGCTCATCGACGCGTACTTCACGGGCACGGAGAGCAAGCTCGGCGGAGTCGGTCTCGACGTGATCGCGGCGGAGAACGCCGCGCGGCACGCGTTCGCCTACCCGGAGGACCGCGCGCCCCGCTCCCACGAGCGCCTGTGGACCGGTGGCGAGTACCAGTGGCGCCGCGATGGGTCCCCGCACCTGTTCAGCCCGGAGACGGTGTTCCGGCTGCAGCACTCCACGCGCACGCGCCGCTACGACATCTTCCGCGAGTACACGAAGCTCGTCGACGACCAGGCGGCCGAGCTGAAGACGCTGCGCGGCCTGTTCCAGCTGCGCACCGACGTGCGCCCGC
>NZ_JAPSJA010000397.1 GCF_031178525.1 Microbacterium sp. | reverse complement strand
AACCACGACTTCTTCTCCGGCTCGGGCTCGTCGTACGTGATCGGCAAGCACGAGTCCACCGAGGACGACGACTGGGACTTCTGATCGGTGGTCCGTCGCGAAGCGGCGGACGCGCAGCGGCCCCCGGCTGATCGCTCATGCGAGCGGTTCGCCGGGGGCCGCTCTCGTTTCCGGTGAGCGGGCCGAGGGGGAGTCAGCGCCCGTGCTCGTGGTCGTGCTCGATTTCGTGCTGCTGGTCGTGCTCGTGTTCCGGCTCGAGGATCATGCCCGCGGATGTGGCGCACGCGTCCCCACGCCACGCCTCGGTGCCCTCGCGCACGGCGAACACCGCGATCACCATGCCGGCGGCGGCATCTGCCCACCACCAGCCGAGCCACGAGTTGAGCACCAGGCCGACCAGCACGGCGGCCGACAGGTACGTGCACACGAGCGTCTGCTTCGAGTCGGCGATCGCCGTCGCCGAGCCGAGCTCCCGCCCCGCTCGGCGCTCGGCGAAGGAGAGCAGCGGCATGATGGCCACGCTGAGGGCGGTCAGGACGATCCCCACGGTGCTGTGCTCGGCGGCGGCGCCTCCCACCAGGGCGAACGTGGAGGACGTCACGACATAGGCCGCCAGCGCGAAGAACGCGACGGCGATGACTCGCAGCGTGCCCCTCTCCCAGCGCTCGGGATCCTGTCGGGTGAACTGCCAGGCGACCGCAGCCGCTGAGAGCACCTCGATCGTCGAGTCGAGTCCGAAGCCGATCAGTGCGACGGAAGAGGCGACGGCGCCCGCGGTCAGCGCGACGGCTGCCTCGATGAGGTTGTAGACGATCGTCGCGGCGACGATCATCCGGACGCGTCGCTGCAGCACCGCGCGACGGCTGGGAGACGTCATCATGCGCAGGTGCATCCTTCCCCGGAGCAGCAGTCCGGTTCCACGACGAGGACCACCTGGAGCAGCTCGTCGAGCGCGGGTGCCAGGTGGTCGTCCGCGAGGCGGTAGGCGCTTCGGCGTCCTTCCGGCGTGGCCGCGACGAGCCCGCAGCCTCGCAGACAGGCCAGCTGGTTCGACATGACCTGGCGGGAGACCCCGAGCCGCTCCGCCAGTTCCGACGGGTAGGCGGATGCCCCTCGGAGGGCGAGGAGGATGCCCGCGCGGGTCGGGTCGGAGAGCGCATGTCCGAGTCGGGCGAGCGCCGCGGTATGCGTGAGCGTGGCTGTGGTCACATCCGCGATAGTACAGAGAGTTATGTACTGATGGGTGCCGAGCACGGCGACATCGTCCTGACCCACGAGCGGATCGACGCGGAAGCGGCCTGACGGGCGCTCGACGCGGGATCGCGTCGCTGTCAACCGTCTGGGATCGCCCGCGCGGCGTGCGTAGCGTGAAAGCGCCGAACAACACGCAGGAGGACATCCATGGAGAATCTGCCGCACGCCACCGAAGAGGACCGCGAGACCATCGCGAAGATCGTCAAGGCCGCCAAGGTCGGCCTGTTCACGACGGTCAGCCCGGAAGGTCAGCTGCACAGCCGGCCGCTCGCCGCTCAGGACGTCGAGTTCGACGGCGACCTGTGGTTCTTCGTGCAGGACAACAGCCCGAAGGTGCGCGATCTGTCCGGCAACTCGTCCGTGAACGTGGCCTTCGACTCGGGCAAGGGCTACCTCTCGGTCG
>NZ_JAPSJA010000396.1 GCF_031178525.1 Microbacterium sp. | reverse complement strand
CCGCCCAGTGCCAGAAGCCCGACCCGGTCGGCGCATCCGGATCGAAGCAGGACACGGCGAAGGACTTCGTGCCCTCCGGTGCGCCGGACCACGACAGCTGCGGCGACGTGTCGGAGCCGCCCATGCTGTGGGCCCAGTGGGCCTTCGGCAGCGGCTGGTCGTGGGAGATGTCGGTGCTCATCAGCGTGAGCGGCGCGAAGTCGCGCAACGTGGCGAGCTCGGCATACGGGTCGTAGGAGAACATGGACCCTCCTTTCGCCGCCAGGCTAGCCGCGGCCTCGGAGGGGCCGCGCGGGGTTGACGGACGCCCACAGGCGATCCATAGGGGCCGCATCGGCCGCGCCATGGCGCGGCGGGGAACGTGGGGCGTCGCCGGCCGCGAACGACGCGGCCCGACCCAGGAGGAACATGTCCCACGTCCAGCTCACCCCGATCCGTCGCCCGCGACTCGTGCGCAGCATCCCGTTCTGGCTGCTCCTGCTCGGCTCGATCGCGAGCCTCGCGGCGGGCATCCTGCTGACCGTCCCGAACATCGCCGTGATGACGACGACCCTGCTCGACGGCACCGCCACGGGGATCGAGGTGTACTCCGGCCAGGCCTGGGTCACGCTCGGCGCCGCGTTCGCCGGCGCGGGTGTGCTCGGGCTGCTGATCGCGCTCGCGCTCGCCGCGGCAGCGTCCCTGCTGCCCCGCCCCGCTGTCGCAGCGGGGCCGGCGGACGAGCCCGTGGAGGCTCCCGACGGCGAGCTCGCGCGGGAGGAGACTCCCGCCGGCGCCATGGCGTGACCCGCGCGTGCGGCGCCTCCGGGCGCCGCACGCTGAACGCTGTCAGGGCAGGGCTCGGAACTACGCGTCGACGCGACGTCGACGCGCGAGGTCCGCGAGCGCCGCGATCAGCGCGATCGCGATGAATCCGGCCACGGCCACCATCCCGTACGTGTACGCGTGATGGAACACGTCGAGCTCCGAGGTCGTGTCCCGCTCGCGGTAGATCGCCGCGTAGAACAGCGACAGCGCGATCGCCATGCCGATCGCCGTCCCCATCCGCTGCCCCAGCTGACCGACGGAGCCGGCGAGCCCCGCCTGCGCGACGGGGACATCCGCGTACATCAGCGTCTGGTTCGGCGACACGACGAAGCCGCCGCCCAGGCCGCCGATGACCATGACGACCGCCATGATCCAGCCCACGTGCGCCACCGGAGCGAGCACGGCGGCGAGAACGAGGGCGACGATCGCCACGAGCATGGTGCCGACGCCCAGCACGACGAGGCGGCGACCCTGACGAGCGACGAGCCGGCCGCCGAGCCACGACGTCACCGCACTCGCCAGCGCGAAGCCGATCGTGACCAGCGCGGCGTTCAGCGCCGTGAAGTGCAGCCCCGTCTGCAGGTAGAGCGTCGTGATCAGGAACAGGGCAGGCATGCCCATGAAGTACGCGCTGCCGACGAGCACGCCGTTGCGGAACGACGGCACGCTGAACAGCCCCAGCGGGAGCAGCGGCACCCGTCCTCGTGCTTCGTAGCGTCGCTCCCAGACCACCAGCGCGACGAACAGCACTGCGAGCGCGGCGAGCGACCACCACCGCGCGGGCGGATCCTCAGGCGAACCGGTCGTGAACAGGAACGGCAGCATGAGCGAGAGCACCGCACCGCCGAACAGCACG
>NZ_JAPSJA010000395.1 GCF_031178525.1 Microbacterium sp. | reverse complement strand
CGGCGCGACCGTCGCGACAGGGCGGATCTACGTGCATGTCGACGGGCACGTGCGCGCACCGGGACTGTATGTGCTGCCGGCGGGCTCGCGCGTGGTCGACGCGATCGCCGCGGCCGGCGGCTTCGCGGACAAAGCCGAGCGGGCGGCGGTGAATCTCGCCCGCGTGGTCGCCGACGGCGAGCAGCTCGTCGTACCGGAGGAGGGCGCGCTTCCGCCGCAGGCGGCGGCGCCCACGCCCGGCGCCGGCGACGGAGCCGCGGGCGCGGCGGGGGGAACGCTCGATCTCAACTCCGCCGACGCCGCGGCGCTGGAGGAGCTGCCTCGCATCGGCCCGGCGATCGCGCAGCGGATCATCGAGTGGCGGGACGCGAACGGACGGTTCACTGCGGTGGAGGACCTGCTGGCGGTTCCGGGCATCGGCGACAAGATGCTCGAAGCTCTGCGGCCGCTCGTGAGGGTCGGATGACGGCCTCGGCGGACACGGAGCCCGCGCTGCGCGCACAGGACCTGCGGCTCGTGCCCGTCGCGGTCGCGGTATGGGGCGCGGCGCTCGCGAGCGTGCTGCTGCCGGCGGCCGCGGTGCCGATCGCCGGCACCGGCTGGGGGCTGGTCGCGCTGGGGCTGCTGGTGTGGCGCCGTCTTCCGGTGCGGCATCGCACGGCGTGCGGGCTGGTCGTGCTGTCATGCGTGGCGGTCGGCGCCGTCGCCGCACACGTCGCCGCCGCGATGCCCGCGCGCAGCGCCGTCGTGGAGTTCGCCGTCGGCGGCGGCCGGTCGATCGAGCTCGAAGTGGTCGCCACGTCGAAGGTCGAGCGTCACGGTGCGGCCCTCTGGTTCGACGCGGAGGCGCACCGTCTCACGCGCGGTGGGCAGCAGCGCAGCGGCGCGCTTCCCGTGACCGTGAGCGTTCCGGCCGATGCGGTCGCGGGTGCGCGGCTGGATCTCGGCGCGACCGTGCGGGTGGCGGGGGCGGCGCAGGCCGGAGAAGCGGGGGACAGGGCGGCGCTCGTCGTCTTCGCGCGCGGGGCGGAGGTGACGGACGGGCCGTGGGGCCCTCTCGACGCTGCTGCGACCCTGCGCGACGGATTCGTGGATCGGGCGAGCGCCCTGCCCGCACCGGGTTCGCTTCTGCTGCCGGGCCTCGCGGTCGGGGACACGCGCGCCGTGACGGACGAGCTCGACGAGCAGATGAAGGCGACGTCGCTCAGCCACCTCACCGCCGTCTCGGGGGCCAACTGCGCGCTCGTGGTGGGCATCGCGTTCGGCGCCGCGGCCCTGTGCGGTGCGCGGCGCGGCGTCCGGATCGGGCTGGCGGCCGCGGCGCTCATCGGCTTCGTGGTGCTCGTGACGCCCGAGCCGAGCGTCGTCAGGGCGGGCACGATGGCGTGCATCGCGCTGTTCGCGCTCGGGCTCGGGAGACTGGGCCCCGGTGTCTCGCTGCTCTCGCTCGCGGCGGTGGGACTGTTGCTGACCGACCCGTGGCTCGCGACAAGCTACGGCTTCGCGCTCTCCGTCGTCGCGACCGGATCCCTGCTGCTGGTCGCGGGGCCGATCGCGCGCGGTCTGTCCCGCTGGCTGCCGCTGCCGCTCGCAGCGGCGTTGAGCGTCCCGTTCGCCGCGCAGCTCGCGTGCGGGCCGGTGCTCGTGCTGCTGGCGCCCGAGGTGCC
>NZ_JAPSJA010000394.1 GCF_031178525.1 Microbacterium sp. | reverse complement strand
GCGGGCGAAGCTCGAGGCTGAGGGCAAGGAGGTCGATCACTACCTGATCGGCAACAAGGCCGTCGGCTACTTCAAGTTCCGCCAGCGCCCGTACATCCGGGAGTGGACGGGGCAGTCGGACGCGCCGACGCCAGAGCTCGCGCAGGAGATCGCGGAGGCCGTGCTCGAGGCGTACGTCTCGGAGCAGGTCGACGAGATCCACGTCGTGTACAACCGCTTCGTCAGCATGATGACGCAGGACCCGACCACGGTGCGGCTGCTGCCGCTCGAGGTCGTCGAGGCGGATGCCGCGGCTGACACCGAGCACCTCCCGCTGTACGAGTTCGAGCCGGAGCCCGCTCGCGTGCTCGACGCGCTCCTGCCCGTGTACGTCGAGAGCCGCATCTTCAACGCGCTGCTGCAGTCGGCCGCCGCCAAGCAGGCCGCGACGCAGAAGGCGATGAAGTCGGCGTCCGACAACGCGGACAAGCTCATCACCGACTACACCCGCCTGCGCAACAACGCGCGCCAGGCCGAGATCACGACGCAGATCTCCGAGATCGTGGGCGGCGCGGACGCCCTCGCCTCGGCGAAGTAGCCACGAAAGGCAACCACCATGACCATCACTGACACCCCCGCTGCCAAGACGCAGGCCGGCGTCGGTCGCGTCGCGCGCGTGACCGGGCCCGTCGTCGACATCGAGTTCCCGCACGACGCGATCCCCGAGGTCTACAACGCGCTCAAGACGACCGTCGACTTCGGCGACGGCACCGAGCCGCAGGAGATCACGCTCGAGGTCGCGCAGCACCTCGGCGACGACCTCGTGCGCGCCATCGCGCTCAAGCCCACCGACGGCCTCGTGCGCGGCCAGGAGGTGCGCGACTCGGGCGAGCCGATCATGGTGCCCGTCGGCGACGTCACCAAGGGCAAGGTCTTCAACGTCATCGGCGAGCCGCTCAACCTGGCCGAGGGCGAGACCCTCGAGGTGAGCGAGCGCTGGTCGATCCACCGCAAGGCGCCCTCGTTCGACCAGCTCGAGTCGAAGACGCAGCTGTTCGAGACGGGCATCAAGGTCATCGACCTCCTCACGCCCTACGTGCAGGGTGGCAAGATCGGCCTCTTCGGCGGTGCGGGCGTCGGCAAGACCGTCCTCATCCAGGAGATGATCCAGCGCGTCGCGCAGGACCACGGCGGTGTCTCGGTGTTCGCCGGCGTCGGCGAGCGCACGCGTGAGGGCAACGACCTCATCCACGAGATGGAGGAGGCGGGCGTCTTCGACAAGACCGCCCTCGTCTTCGGCCAGATGGACGAGCCGCCGGGCACGCGCCTCCGCGTCGCGCTCTCGGCCCTGACGATGGCGGAGTACTTCCGCGACGTGCAGAAGCAGGACGTGCTGCTGTTCATCGACAACATCTTCCGCTTCACGCAGGCGGGCTCGGAGGTCTCGACGCTGCTGGGCCGCATGCCGAGCGCCGTCGGCTACCAGCCGAACCTCGCCGACGAGATGGGCATCCTGCAGGAGCGCATCACCTCGACCCGCGGCCACTCGATCACGTCGCTGCAGGCGATCTACGTGCCTGCCGACGACTACACCGACCCGGCCCCGGCCACGACGTTCGCGCACCTCGACGCCACGACGGAGCTCTCGCGCGAGATCGCGTCGAAGGGCCTCTACCCGGCCGTCGACCCGCT
>NZ_JAPSJA010000393.1 GCF_031178525.1 Microbacterium sp. | reverse complement strand
CGCGCCCGAGTTGCCGTTGAGCAGAAGGAAGAAGACCGCAGCGGTGGCGACCGCCGGCGTCATCTTGGGCAGGTAGTAGAGCGTGCGGAAGATGCCGGCGCCGCGACCGACGCGGTTGAGGAGCAGCGCCAGGATCAGGGCGAAGACGATCTCGAGCGGCACGGCCATCACGACGTAGAACAGCGTGTTCGCGAGCGAGACGCCTACACGGGGGTCTTCGAACAGCTGCGCGTAGTTGTCGATGCCGACCGGACGCGCGGTGTTCGTCGCGAGGTTGTAGTTGCTGAACGAGATGTAGAGGCTGTAGACCATCGCCCCTGCGGTGAAGACGAGGAAGCCGATCAGCCACGGCATGATGAAGAGATAGCCGGCGACGGCCTCGCGCCTGTTGAAGCTCTGCTTCACCCGGCGGGCGCGCGTGCGCGGCTTGCCGCGCCGATCGTCGCCCTCGGAGGGTGTCGGCCTCTCGACGCGCACCCGATCCTGCTGTGTCATGTCCGGATGGTAAGCGCGGAGCAGCGGTTCTCAACGGGCCTTGCGCACGCTGCGATGCTTGTGCTTCTCTGAGTGGCCCGGGATGCTGAGACGATGACCGACGAGATGCGCCAGGGCGCGGTCGGGCACGTACGGGTCCTGCAGCGGGGCGGGCGGACGCTGGTCGAGAAGCGGATGCCGGACCCGCTTCGTCACGACGTCGAGGTCCTCGCGCTCCATGCCCTGGTCGACAGCGGTCTGCCCGTGCCCGTGCCGGTCGAGGTGCGCCCTGGGTCGATCCTGATGACCCGGCTGCCCGGCGACCGTCTCGACAGCGGCGACCTCGGCGAGCGCCTCGCGCTCCTCCGCGCCTCTGCATCCCTCATGCGACGCCTGCATGCGCTCCCGGTGCCGGAGGGCCTGCCGCACGCGCCCGACGATGAAGCGATCATCCGCCGCTACCGCGCGGCCGGGGGCCCGCCTCTCCCACTCGCCGTGCCGCCGTCGTCCGGCACGGCGTTCTGTCATGGGGACTGGACCGACGGCAATCTGCTCGCGGTCGACGGCACCATCACGGCCATCGTCGACTGGGAGGCCGCCCACCGGGGCGATCCGCTTCGCGAGCTCTCACGGGCGGCGTGGGGCGCATCCCGCAAGGATCCCCGCTCGTTCGACGCGCTGGTCGATTCCTATGGCGCCGACCGCGACGCGGCGCGCGCCTGGGTGCCGATCCACGCGGCGGAGCTGTGGCTGTGGTTCGCCGAGGCCGGCCCGCCCGAGTATCTCGCGGAGCTGACGGACGAACTCGGCGGGTGGGCAGGATGACGCGTGCTCCTCACTCGCCCGCGAGCGTCAGGTGCAGGATCGGATACGGCCGTCCGGCGTCGTCGCGCGGACTGCGCCCCGCCACGGTGAACCCCTTCCGGATGTAGAACGCGACGGCCTCGGGGTTCTGCTCGTTGACGTCGAGCGCGGTCACCGATTGTTCTTCGATCGCGTTCGCGAGCAGCGCCGAGCCGATACCGCGGCCGCGAACCGCGTCGTGGACGAAGAGCATCTCGAGGCGCCCCTCGGCTGTGCCGGCGAATCCCACGGGACGGCCGTCGATCTCCGCGACGGTCACCCGCACGTGCGGCAGATACTCCGTCACCAGCGCACTCTCGATCGCATCGCGGTCGTCGGCCGACAGGAAGTGATGCGTCGC
>NZ_JAPSJA010000135.1 GCF_031178525.1 Microbacterium sp. | reverse complement strand
CGATAGTCGTCTCCGTAGCGCCGCTCCAGTTCGTCGGCGACGCCGGAGGCGACGGAGCCGACGACGGCGATGACGGTAGCGGTCGGCGGCGGGGAATCAGGCTCCGGGATCACGGCACGCCCCCTGTCGATGCGCCTCGCTGCGGGCCGTCGCGGGCGCGCCGCCCCGTGGGGCGAGTGTAGCGCCCTGGACAGCGGCGGCGTACGGGAAGAGACTTCCCACATGACCACCCCGCCGGGCATCCGAACCCCGGACCAGCGGCTCCGCGTCTTCGTCAGCTCGACCCTGAGGGAGATGGCGACGGAGCGGAAGGCCGCGCGCCGCGTGATCGAGGAGCTGGGCCTGACGGCCGTCATGTTCGAGCTCGGTGCCCGGCCGCACCCGCCGCGCGAGCTCTACCGCGCGTACCTTGCGCAGAGCGACATCTTCGTCGGCCTCTACGCCGAGCGGTACGGCTGGGTCGCGCCGGGGGAGGACGTCTCCGGGCTGGAGGACGAGTACCGGCTGGCGCCCGCCGAGATGCCTCGCCTCGTGTACGTCAAGACGGTCGACCGGCGCGAGCCCCGGCTCGACGCCCTGCTCGACCGTATCCGTGAGGAGGATCGGGCCGCGTACGTGTACTTCTCGGGCGAGGACGAGCTCGCGGAACTGCTGCGCGGCGACCTCGCCACGCTGCTGTCCGAGCGCTTCCGGCCGGCCGCCGGGCCGAGAGCGGAGCCGCCGTCCGCAGCGGGACCCGCGCGCCTGACGCCGCCGCCATC
This sequence comes from Microbacterium sp., assembly GCF_031178525.1. Classification (GTDB taxonomy): domain Bacteria; phylum Actinomycetota; class Actinomycetes; order Actinomycetales; family Microbacteriaceae; genus Microbacterium. Next base: position 6,184 of record NZ_JAPSJA010000135.1, on the reverse strand, counting down.
GCCGCTGACCAGGCTCATCGGCCGGGAGCGCGAGCTCGACGCGGTCGCGGGGCTGCTGCGCGGCGGCGCGCGGCTCGTCACCGTCACCGGTCCGGGAGGGATCGGCAAGAGCAGGCTCGCGCTCGAGGCCGCGGCGGCCGCGCGCGAGGACTTCCCCGACGGCATCGCGTTCGTCGATCTCACCGCGGTGCGCGACGTCTCGCAGGTCGCGCTCGCGATCGCCGGCGCGCTCGGCATCCACGACGTCGGCGCCCGTGACGTGGACGAGAAATCGCGCGTGGCGCTGCGCGACCGACGGCTCCTGCTCGTCGTGGACAACTTCGAGCAGGTGGCCGACGCGGCGCGCGGCCTCCGCGACCTGCTCGTGGACGTGCCGACGCTCACCGTCCTCGTGACGAGCCGGGTCCTGTTGCGGGTGGGCGGCGAGCAGGTCGTCGAGCTCGGCCCGCTCGCGCTGCCGGATGCAGATCGGACGGAGCCGGACGTGGCGGCGCGCTCCGCCGCCGTCGAGCTGTTCGTCGAGCGTCTGCGCGCGACGCGACCGGACTTCGCCCTCACGGCGGACAACGCGCAGGACATCGTCCACATCTGCCTGGCCCTCGACGGCGTCCCGCTCGCGATCGAACTCGCGGCCGCGCGCGCTCGCGCCCTGGCGCCCGCCGAGATCCTGCAGCGCCTGCGGCGCCGCCTGCCGGTCCTCGCGGGGGGCGGCCGCGACCTTCCCGAGCGTCAGCGCACCATGCGCGACACGATCGATTGGAGCGTGCAGCTCCTTCCGTCGTCCGCGCGCGACCGCTTCGCGGGTCTGGGGGCCTTCGCGGGGCCGTTCTCGCTGGACGCGGCCGAGGCGGTCACGGCGGGCGCGCCCGACGCCGATGTCATCGAGGACCTCGCCGTGCTCGTCGACAGCAGTCTCGTCCGGCAGGAGGAGCGGGGCGAACGCGCCGTGTACACGATGCTCGCGGCCGTCCGGGAGTTCGCGCGTGAGCAGCTCGCGACACGCGGCGACGCGGCGGAGCTGGCGGATCGGCACGCAGGATGGTTCCTCGCGCTCGCCGCTCACGCCGAGCGCCCGCTCGAGGGGCCGATGCAGCGCGAGTGGATCATCCGGCTCTCCGAGGTCGCCGACGACCTGCGGGCGGCGGAGCGACACCTGATCGAGTCGCACCGATGGGCTGACGCCGCTCTGCTCGCGTGGCGGCTCTACGTCTACTGGTGGATCGGCGGGCACCTGGGCGAGGTGCGAGGCTGGATGACCGAGGTGCTCACCGCCGGCGACCGGCTCGACGAGGGCACCCGGGCCATCGCCCTGTACTTCTCCCGCGCGATCGCGTTCTGGCAGGACCCGGACGAGTCGCTCGTGCCGGATCTGCGCGAGAGCGCCGCCGGGTTCCGCGCGATCGGCGATCGGGCCGGGGACGCGCTGGCGCTCGCCTCGGTCGGGCTCGCGCTCCTGGGAGCCGTGCGGCCGCCGGACGTGTCGGGCGCCAGAGCGGCCCTCGACGAGAGCCTCGCGCTCTTCCGGGAGGTGGGCGACTCGTGGGGCTGCGGGCTCGTCGTCGTCGCACTCGGCCGCATCGACCTGCTTGAGCGCCGCCCGGACGTCGCGCTCGGACGCTTCGACGAGGCGCTCGGCTTCGCGCACGACAACGGCGACCGGCTCAGCGAGTCGATCGCGCGTTTCCACCGCGGCGCGGCATTCCTGTTGCGCGGCGACGTCGACGCCGCGCGCGAGAGCTTCGCGGCCGGCCTTCGGATCTCGGACGAGCTCGATCACGACGAGGGACTCGCGTACGGCATCGAGGGCCTGTTGGCTGTCGCGGCCGCGCAGGGGCACGTCGAACACGCGGGACGACTGCTCGGTGCGGCCGAGGTGCTGCGCGAGCGCACGGGACTGTACGACGTGCCGACCTTCGCGGTGGCGGCGCCGTTCGTCGACGCACTGCGCGCGGGACCCGCCGCGAGCGATCTCGAAGCGGCGCGCGCGGCGGGCCGTGCGCTTCCCACACCGGAGGCGGTGGCCGAGGCGCTGCGACCGACGGGGGAGGGCTGAGTGCTGTCGACGCGCGATGACCGTGTGCTGAGGGCGACCCGCATCCTGTCCGCCGTCATCATCCCGTTCCTGGTCGTGGCGAGCGTGCTGCTCGTCGTGCTGCCGACTCAGACGGACGTCACCTTCGCGTGGACCATCCGGCCGCCCCTCACGGCGATGCTGCTCGGCGCAGCCTACGTGGGCGGCATCTGGTTCTTCACGGTCGTGTGCCTTGCCCGCGCATGGCATCTCGTATGGACGGGCTTTCCCGCCGTCGTCGTGTTCGCGACGCTCCTCGGCATCGCGACTCTCCTGCACGTCGACCGCTTCCATGCCGGTCACCCGTCGTTCATCGCGTGGGCCGCGCTGTACGCGACGACTCCCTTCGCCGTGCTCGCCGTGCTCCTCGTCAACCGCCGTCACGACGATGGGCGGCCCGACGCCGTCGACGCCGTGATACCGCGGGCTTGGGCGATCGCGCTCGCGACCGTGGGAGGGGCCGCGTCGCTCACGGGGCTCGTGCTGTTCACGCTGCCGCAGCTCCTCATCGACGTGTGGGGCTGGGCGCTCACGCCGCTCACCGCGCGCGTCGTCGGCGCCGTGCTCACCCTGCCGGGCGCGGTGGGCGTCTGGATGCTCGCCGACCGGCGGTGGTCGAGCTTCCGCGCCATCATCGCCGCGCAGCTCGCGAGCCTCGCGGTGATGATCGCGGCGCTCGCGGTGCGCGCGCAGGACGTCGACTGGACGCGGCCGGCGGCCTGGCTGTTCGCGACCGCGATCGTCGCCTCGGCGGCGGGCTACGTCGCCTTCTTCCTCACGATGGAGCGCCGGACGTCGGGACGGGCGCCGCGGAGCCGCCCGCGACCGGCGAGCCGATCTACATCCACAGGATGACCCGGATCCGCTCCGCGACCGACGCCGCGGACGGGCCGGCCGAGCAGGCTGGAGGCATGACCACATCCATGACCTCACCGCCGACTCCCGCCCTCCTGTCCGCGGCCGGCCTCGTGAAGAGCTACGGCCCCACCCGGGCGCTCGACGGCGTCTCGATCGAGGTGCGCGCGGGCGAGGCCGTCGCCATCATGGGCGCCTCGGGGTCGGGCAAGACCACCCTCCTGCACGTGCTCGCCGGGATCCTTCCGGCGGACCAGGGCGCCGTGACCCTGCAGGGCCGCTCGGGACCTGTGCGGATCGACGGCCTCGGCGAGGGGGAGCGGTCGCGGCTGCGCCGCGAGGAGTTCGGCTTCGTCTTCCAGCAGGGACTGTTGATCCCCGAGCTCACGGCCGTCGAGAACGTCGCGCTGCCGCTGCTGCTCACGGGCCACGCGCGTCGCGATGCCGAGGCGCACGCCGCGCAGTGGCTCGCGGCGCTCGGCCTCGCGGGGCTCGAGCAGCGTCGCATCGGGCAGCTGTCCGGCGGCCAGGCGCAGCGCGTCGCGATCGCGCGCGCCCAGGCGACCGGCGCACGCATCCTGTTCGCCGACGAGCCGACCGGCGCGCTCGACTCCGCCACGTCGTCCGACGTCATGACCGCGCTGCTGCACTCGACCCTCAGCCGGGGCCACGCGCTCGTGGTCGTGACGCACGACCCGCAGGTGGCCGCCCGCTGCTCCCGCACGATCCGGATGCGGGACGGTCGGATCACCGACGACGCTCCCGCTCCCGTCTCGAGCGAGGTGACCCGATGACCGTCGCACCCGCTCCGCTGGCTCCCGCGTCGGGCCGCGCACCCGTCGGACGGCTCACGTGGCTGCTCGCGCGACCGTCCGCGCAGAGCGGCGCGGCGCTCATCCTGCCCGCCGTGGCATTCGCGGTCACCACCGCGCTGCTGCTCGTCGTGCTGGGCGGCGTGCTGATGTTCTGGGGCTGGGACGTCGCAGAGCAGCCGGATGCCGGCGTCTACCAGATGCTCAGCGTGATCGCTCTCGCCGTGCTGGTGATCCCGCTCGTTTCCCTGGGTGGCGCCGCCGCGCGACTCTCCGCACGCCGCCGCGACGACCGCCTCGCGACGCTGCGCCTGCTCGGCGCCTCAACCGGCACGGTCGGCGCCATCACGGTGCTGGAGTCCACCGCCGTGGCGCTGGCCGGCGCGCTCGCGGGCGTCGTGCTGTCCCTCGCCCTGCTGCCGCTCGTCGGCCTCGTCTCGTTCGGCGGAGCGCCGATCGGGGGCGCCGCACTGTGGCCGGGCCTCCCCGCCGTCGCGGCTGTGATCGCGGGCGTCGCGGTGCTCGCCGCGATCAGCGCGGCGGTCGGCCTGCGCCAGGTCGTGGTGTCGCCGCTCGGCGTGCGCGCGCGCACCGACGCGCCCAAGCTGCACTGGGTGCGCGTCGCGATCGCGGTGGCGGTGGTCGCGCTCGGTTTCGCCGCGCTCAACATGCCCTCCATCGCGCCCGGCGTGATGGTCGCGTTCCTCATCGCCGGCGTGTTCGGTGCGGGGCTCGCCGTCCTCAATCTGCTGGGCCCCTGGCTCATCGGCGTGTTCGCCCGCGCACAGCTCCGCCGCGCGAAGACGGCCGCCCAGCTGCTCGCGGCGCGCACGGTGCTCGAGTCGCCGAAGTCGGCGTGGCGGCAGGTCGGCGGCGTGGCGATGACCTCGTTCGTCGCGGTCGTCGCGGGTGCGGGCATGGCCCTCGTCTCGGGTGCGCAGGACGCGCAGATCCTGATGCGCGACGTCCAGACCGGCGTGCTGCTGACCCTCGTCGTGTCGTTCGCGATGGTCGCCTGCTCGGTCGGCGTGAACCAGGCGGCCGCGATCCTGGATCGTCGCGCGCTGCACGTCGCGCTCGATCGCATCGGGATGCCCCTTGACGTCGCCGAGGCGGCGCGCACGCGCGCGACGATGGCGCCGCTGCTGTTCACGGTGATCGTGTCGGCGCTGATCGGCGGGGTGCTCGTGCTGCCGCTGGTCGGCATCGCGATGATCATGGCGCCGCTGTCGCTGGCCGTGATCGCCGTGTGCTTCGCCGCCGGGATCGCGGTGGTGTGGCTGGCTCTGCGCGCCACGCGGCCCGTGCTGCGGCGCGTGCTCGCGCAGCCCGACCGTGCGGAGTAGTGCTCGTCAGGGCCGGCACGGGGCGGGTTCGTCGCCGCTCCGTCGAGGGCCGGATCCTTCGTGCGCGCCTACGCCTCCGGCGTCGCGCGCGGACCCGGCCCCGGCCCGGGAGGCGGGCCCGGTTCGGGAGCGGGCGAGCGCCGCGAACGATCGCGCACCCGCTCGACGAGCACGCGCCAGGGGCCCTCGAGCCCGCGCTCGGGGAGCACGGCCTCGCGCTGCGCGTACGTGATGCGGTAGATGTAGCGGTCGGGTTCAGGCGGGGGAGCGGACGGGGCGTCGTCCCAGGGCAGCGACTCGACCAGGTCTCGCCATTCCCGGCGGTCGGGCTGCTGGTCGATCCGCACCTCCCACGTGACGCGGATGCCGGCGAAGCCGCCCGTCCGCACCACGACCACTCTCATGCGGGCAACGTTAGTCCCGGCGCATCTTCTCCCGCACCCGTCCGGGGCTGACCCCGACGGCGTCCCACGCCTCGGCGACCGCGCGGGCCTCGCCCGAGTCGTCGCCGAACAGCTCGGCCGCCACGACGCTCGTCGCGGCGGCGAACTGCGCGAACGTGGCGGTCGTGGTGATGCGATCGTCCGTGAGGGTCTTGTACCAGATGCGGCCCGCTCGCTCCCAGGCGTGGCCGCCCAGCGCTTCCGCGAGCACGACGAACGCGCGGTTCGGGATGCCCGAGTTGATGTGCACGCCGCCGTTGTCGTCGTCCGTCTCGACGTAGTCGCGCATGTGCGCGGGCTGCGGATCCTTCCCGAGCACCGGGTCGTCGTACGCCGTGCCGGGGGAGCGCATCGACCGGATCGCCTGGCCCTGCACCTTCTCGGTGAAGATTCCGTCCCCGATGAGCCACGTCGCCTCCTGGGCGGTGTGGCCCTGCACGTGCTGCTCGACGAGCGCACCGAACACATCGGAGATGTGCTCGTTCAGCGCGCCGGACTGGCCCTGGTACACGAGGTTCGCGCTGCGCTCCGTGACGCCGTGCGCGAGCTCGTGCCCGATGATGCTGAGGGATCCGGTGAATCCGCGGAAGATCTCGCCGTCGCCGTCTCCGAAGACCATGCGTGCGCCGTCCCAGAACGCGTTGTCGTACCGGTCGC
>NZ_JAPSJA010000134.1 GCF_031178525.1 Microbacterium sp. | reverse complement strand
CGGCTGGGAGGAGCTCGCGTACGAGATCGGGCACGGCAAGAACGTCGTGAACGTCGCACTCGTCGACCTGCGCGGCTGGGACACGATGGGCGAGCTGTCGGTGCTGATCCTGGCGGCGACGGGCGTCGCGTCGCTCGTGTTCGTGACCGACCGCAAGGACACGCTGCAGCGCCTCACACGCGGGCTGGGCGGCGTCGGACGCCCCTCTCGGACGCGGCGGCTCGGCGCGCCGCGGCGGCCGCTCGTCGAGACGACGGGCGGCGTCGAGGTGCAGAACGCGGGCAATCGGGCGCAGCCGCGCGCGTGGCTCGTCGGCGGCCAGAAGCTCAGCGCCGAGTCGCGCTCGATCATCCTCGAGGTGATCGTGCGCATCCTGTTCCACACGATCATCGTGGTGTCGATCTACCTGCTCTTCGCCGGACACAACCTGCCGGGTGGCGGCTTCGCGGGCGGCCTCGTCGCCGGCATGGCGCTCGTGATGCGCTACGTCGCGGGCGGCAGGTATGAGCTCGGCGTCGCGGCCCCGACCGATGCCGGATGGCTGCTCGGCAGCGGCATGCTGCTCGCCGTCGGCACGACCCTGCTGCCGCTCGTGTTCGGTTTCGATCCGCTCACGCGCGCGGTGTTCGAGGCCGATCTTCCCCTCGTCGGGCACATCGAGTTCGTGACGTCGACGATCTTCGACGTCGGCGTGTACCTGGTGGTCATCGGGCTCGTGCTCGACGTGCTGCGCAGCCTGGGAGCCGAGGTCGACCGGCAGAGCAAGAACGACGAGACGAGCTGGCACGCGAGCGCGCCGCGAGAGGAGGAGGCCCGATGAGCGTCTCCCTCACCCTCGTGATCGTGATGGCCGTGCTGTACGCCGCGGGCGTGTACGCCATGCTCGAGCGCAGCCTGACGCGCGTCCTGATCGGCTTCCTGCTGCTCGGCAACGCCACGAACCTGCTGCTGATGATCGTGATGGGCTTCCCCGGCGTCGCGCCCTTCGCGGGCGAGGCCGAGTACCCCGGGGATCGCGGCCCGCGCAGCGATCCGCTGCCGCAGGCGCTGATGCTCACCGCGATCGTCATCACGTTCGCGGTCAGCGCGTTCCTGCTCGCGCTGATCTACCGCTCCTGGCAGCTCGGCCAGGCCGACACGGTCGAGGACGACGCCGAGGACCTGTCGCTGCGTGCGCGCGCGGCCGAGGCGGAGCGCGCACTCGCCGAGGGTGCGGGGGACGAGGCGACGACCGACTTCGTCGACGCGATCGCGTCGCCCCTGCGCGCCCTGGACGGCGCCGACGGGCTCGGCCTCCTGCCCGACGCACCCGTGGACAGGCCCCGCCCCGGATCCGGATGGCACGACGCGACCGCCACCGGATCGGCACCCGCGCCCGAACCACGCTCCGCATCCCGGCCGGGATCCGCCGACGATGAGACCACTGAGGAAGAGGGGGACCGATCATGACCCCGAGCCTCCTCGTGCCGCTCGTCGTGGGACTGCCGCTGACCGGCGCTGCGATCACGCTCATCGCGGGTCATCGGCGGCGCCTGCAGGTCGGCGTCTCGATCAGCACGCTCACGCTGACGTTCGCGCTCGCCGTCGCGATGTTCGTGATCGTCGACGCGGGCACGCCGCTGGCCGTGACCGTCGCGGGCTGGCCGCTGCCGTTCGGCATCGTCCTGTACGTCGACCGGCTCGCGGCCCTGCTCGTGGCCGTGTCGAGCGTGGTGCTGCTCGCGGTGCTGCTGTTCTCGGTCGGGCAGGGCGCCGCCGACGGCGACGACGACACGCCCGTGTCGATCTTCCACCCGTCGTACCTGATCCTCGCGGCCGGCATCTTCGACGCGTTCATCGCCGGCGACCTGTTCAACCTCTACGTCGGCTTCGAGATGCTGCTCGTCGCGTCCTACGTGCTGATCACGCTCGGCAGCACCGAGTCGCGCATCCGCACGGGCGTCGTCTACATCGTCGTGTCGCTCGTGTCGTCGATCCTGTTCCTTTCGGCGGTCGCGGTGATCTACGGCGCGCTCGGCACGGTGAACATGGCGCAGATCGCCGAGCGGATGAGCGAGCTGCCCGACAACGTGCAGCTCCTGCTGCATCTGCTGCTGCTCGTCGCGTTCAGCGTGAAGGCTGCCGTGTTCCCGCTGTCGTTCTGGCTGCCGGACTCGTACCCGACGGCGCCCGCTCCGGTCACGGCGGTGTTCGCGGGCCTGCTGACGAAGGTCGGCGTGTACGCGCTGATCCGCACCGAGACCCAGCTGTTCCCCGACAGCGACGTCAACGTCCTGCTGCTCGTGGTGGCGCTCGCGACGATGATCGTGGGCGTGCTGGGCGCGGTCGCGCAGGCCGAGCTCAAGCGCATCCTGTCATTCACCCTCGTGAGCCACGTGGGCTACATGGTGTTCGGGCTCGCGATCGTGACCGAGGCCGCCATCGGCGCCACGATCTACTACATGGTCCACCACATCGTGGTGCAGACGACCCTGTTCCTCGCGGTGGGGCTGATCGAGCGCCGCGCCGGAAGCACGTCGATCCTGAAGGTGAAGGGCCTGTTCGGGGCCGCCCCGCTGATCGCCGCGCTGTATCTCATCCCGGCCCTGAACCTGGGCGGACTGCCGCCGTTCTCCGGCTTCATCGGCAAGTTCGCGCTGTTCGACGCGGCGGCTCAGGTGGGGACGCCGCTGATGTACACGCTGATCGCGGGCGGCATCGTGACGTCGCTGCTCACGCTGTACGCGCTCATGCGGGCCTGGAACCTCTCGTTCTGGCGCGAGGAGGACGACTCGGTCGAGACCGAGGCGCGCATCCAGCACCTCGGCGCGGCTGTCGCTGCCGACGAGGTCAGCGAGCGACGCGTCATCCCGCGCATCATGACGGCCGCGACGATGGGCATGGTCGCCGTCTCGGTCGGGCTGACGGTGTTCGCGGGACCCCTCTACGAGATCTGCGACCGGATCGGATCGGCGCTGCTCGAGCCCGTCTCGCTCGTCGACCTCGGCGAAGTGGAGGAGTCGTCGTGATGCGCAAGACCGCCGCGAGGAGCGCGGCGTCGCGGACTGCGACCGACAGTCGCGGGGAGGTGCGGTGACGATGCCCGACCGTCGATCCGCCCTGCGGCGCCTCTGGAACCAGCTGCCGTTCTTCGTGTGGCTGGTCCTGCTGTGGATGATGCTGTGGGGCCAGTTCACCGTGCTCGCCGCGGTCACGGGCGTGGCGGTCGCGCTCGGCGTCACGAAGGTCTTCCACCTGCCGACGGCCGAGCTCTCGGGCCGCGTCAACCTCTGGTACGGATTCGTCTTCGTGCTGCTGTTCCTCGGCGAGCTGATGCGCGGTGCGGTCACGGTCGCCTGGCAGACGCTGCGCCCCGGCGAGACGACATCCGGGATCATCGCGGTGCAGCTGCGCACGGATGCCGATCTCGTCATGAGCCACGTCGCCGTGACGTCGTCGCTCATCCCCGGATCGCTCATCGTCGAGGCCGACCGCGAGCGGCGCATCCTCTACCTGCACGTGCTCGGCATCCGCGATCAGGCGGACGCGGACAGGCAGCGCCGCCACATCCTGGTGTGGGAGGAGCGGATCGTGCGCGCGGTCGGCTCGCGCACCGAGCTCGCGGCGCTGAAGAACGCACGGACGGAGGCGACGCGATGAGCATCGAGTCCGTCCTGATCGCGGTCATCCTCGTCACGTTCGCGATCGCGGCCGCCCTGACCATCGTGCGGATCGTCGTGGGCCCGTCGATCCTCGATCGTGCGGTGGCGAGCGACGTCCTGCTGACCGAGGTGCTGTGCATCCTCGGCGCGGAGATGGTCATCAACCAGCACACCAGGTCGATCCCGATCATGCTGATCATCGCCGCGATCGGGGTGTTCGGGTCCATCGCGGTCGCCCGCTTCGTCGCGCGGAGGGACCAGTGATGGTGGTCGACGTCGTGGCTCTCGTGCTCGTGCTGCTCGGTGCGCTCCTGTGCGTCACGGCAGGCATCGGCCTGCTGCGCTTCGGCGACGTGCCGTCCCGGCTGCACGCCGCGACGAAGCCGCAGGTGCTGGGCCTGCTGCTGATCGCGACGGCCGTGGCGCTGTCGCTGCGGTCGTGGACCGTGGTGGCGTCGCTCGTGCCGGTCGTGCTGATCCAGCTCGCGACAGCGCCCCTCAGCGCGCACATGGTCGGCCGGCAGGCCTACCGCAACGGCACGATCGATGAGGGGAACCTCGTCGTGGACGAGCTTCGCGACGCGGAGCGCTGAACGCCGACGCGCCTCAGTGCGCGAGTGCGAAGCTCGCGAACGCGGCCTTCACGCCCTCGTTGACGATCGTGCCGCCCTGCACGTTGAGGCCCCGCGCGAGCGCCGCATCGGCCGCGGCGGCGGCGTCCCAGCCGTGATCGGCGATCTGCAGGATGTACGGCAGCGTCGCGTTCGTCAGCGCGCGTGTCGAGGTCTCGGGCACCGCGCCGGGCATGTTGGCGACGCAGTAGTAGAGCGAATCGTGCACCGCGAAGGTCGGGTCGTCGTGCGTCGTGGGGTGCGACCCCTCGAAGCAGCCGCCCTGGTCGATCGCGATGTCGACGAGCACCGACCCGGGCTTCATCGCCGCGACCATGTCGAGCGTCACGAGCTTGGGCGCCGCGGCACCGGGGATGAGCACGGAGCCGATCACCAGATCCGCGTCGGCGACGGCCTCGGCCACCGCGTACCGCGTGGAGGCGCGCGTCTGCAGCGCGCCGCCGTAGCGGCGCTCGAGGTCGCGCAGCCGCGGCAGCGACACGTCGAGCACCGTGACCTGAGCCCCGAGCCCCAGGGCGTTCGCCGCGGCGTGCTCGCCGGCGACGCCGCCGCCGATCACGACGACCTTCGCCCGCGGCGTGCCGGCGATGCCGCCCGGCAGCAGGCCGCGTCCGCCCTGCGCGCGCATCAGGTTGTACGCGCCGACAACGATCGACAGCCGCCCCGCGACCTCGCTCATGGGCATCAGCAGCGGCAGCGACCGGTCGGGCAGCTGCACGGTCTCGTAGGCGACCGCCGTGGTGCGGGCATCGAGCAGCGCGCGGGTGAGGGGGGCGTCGGCCGCGAGGTGCAGGTACGTGAACAGGGTCAGATCCGGACGCAGGAAACCGTACTCGGCGGCGATCGGCTCCTTGACCTTCACGAGCAGCTCGGACTCGCCCCACACGTCGGCGGCGTCCGCCACGATGCGCGCACCCGCAGCCTCGTAGTCGTCGTCGCTGACCCGCGATCCGACGCCCGCGCCGGACTGCACGAGCACCTCGTGGCCGTGGGCGACGAGCGCGTCCACGCCCGCGGGGGTGATGGCGACGCGGTACTCGCGGTTCTTGATCTCCGTGGGGATGCCGATGCGCATGCCCGAGAGCATCGCAGTTCCTTCGCGTTCATGCGATCCTGTCCGAAGATCCTTCGGAGGAAGGCCACAGATCAGGGAGGGGCGTCCGTGCCCGCGACATCATCCCCGCCGGTGGCGAAGAATCTGCGACCCGCCGAGCTCGACGAACTGGACGAGAGGATCGTCGAGATCCTCGAGCAGGACGGCCGCATCACCAACGCCGACCTCGCGGTCGCGCTCGACGTCGCGCCGTCCACCGCTCACTCCCGGATGCGCTCGCTCGTCGAGCGCGGCGTGATCCGCGGATTCCATGCGAGCGTCGACCACAACCGCCTGGGGCGCGGTCTGCAGGCGATGGTCGGCGTCACGCTGCGCCCCGGCTCTCGACACGACGCGATCGTGCAGTTCGCGGACGAGGTGCGCCGGCTGCCCGAGGTGCTGCAGCTGTTCTTCGTGGGCGGCGTCGACGACTTCCTCGTGCACATCGCGGTCGAGGGATCCAGCGACGTGCGCCGATTCGTCGTGGATCACCTGTCCGCGCAGCAGTCGGTCGCCTCGACGCGCACGAGCATCATCTTCGAGTACCACCGCAACGCGGTCGCCGCTCCGTTCCAGTGATCCCCGGGGCGGCAGCCGGGCGCGTGTTGCGTCATGTGTCGCTCGGATTCGCGCCTCGACGATGCGTGCTTAGCGTGGAAGGACAGCACCCAGAAGGAGCACCGTCATGTCCCGCACCACCCGCCTCATCGCACCGCTCGCCGCCGTGAGCCTCCTCGCCCTCGCCGGCTGCGCATCCGGCACCGCCTCGGCCGACGCCGAGCTCGGCAGCGAGGACCGTCCGGTCAAGCTCGGCGTCGTGGGCGCGAGCGACCCCTACTGGGAGGTGTACGAGGCGGCCGCCGAGGAGGAGGGCATCGCGCTCGAGATCGTCGACTTCACCGAGTACTCGCAGCCCAATCCCGCGCTGACGGCGGGCGATCTCGACATCAACCAGTTCCAGCACATCCTCTTCCTCGCGCAGTACAACGAGGAGAGCGGCGAGGACCTCCAGCCGATCGGCGCCACGGCGATCTACCCGCTCGGCCTCTACTCCGACAAGTACGACTCGCCCGAGGACATCCCTGACGGCGAGACCGTGCTGGTGCCGGACGACGCCACGAACCTCGCACGCGGCCTGCTCGTGCTGCAGTCGGCAGGCCTCATCGCCCTCGAGGACGGCGGCAGCGCCTACTCGACGCCCGAGGACATCATCGAGGACTCGTCGCGCGTGAAGGTGGAGACGGTCGCGGCCGACCTCACGCTCACGTCGCTGCCGGACGTCGCCGCGTCGATCGCGAACAACGACTACGTGACGAAGGCCGGCCTCGACCCCGAGAGCGCGATCGCGGTCGACAGCGCATCGGACGAGTCGGCCCTGCCGTACGTGAACATCTTCGCGGTCCGCTCCGAGGACGCCGACAACGAGGTGCTGAACAAGCTGGTCGAGATCTACCAGACGAACCAGGACGTGCAGGACGGCGTGCTCGAGGTCTCCGGCGGCACCGCCGTGCTCGCGGACACGCCGGCCGCCGAGCTGCAGGCGTCGCTGGCCGACACGCAGGAAGCCTTCGCCGCCAGCAAGTAACCTGCGCTAGGCG
>NZ_JAPSJA010000133.1 GCF_031178525.1 Microbacterium sp. | reverse complement strand
GGTCGGCCAGCGCGAAGGCGATGTAGCCCGCGAGGGCCGGGACGAGGAAGCTCATGGAGATGTTGCCGATCGCGAACGCCACGGCGCCGAGGTACTGCAGCAGGCCGCCCTCGGGCAGGTTCCACAGAGCGTTCTCGACCGCGATCGTGCTCGCGACCTCGTTGATCTGGTACCCGCCCAGCAGGAAGCCGAGCGCCATCAGCAGACCACCGCCCGCGACGAACGGGATCATGTACGACACACCCGTCAGCAGTACGCGCTTGATCCGGGCGCCGAGGGACTCCTCGGCCTTGCCGGCACCTTCGGTCGCCTCCGACGCGGTGCCGGACACGCGCTCGGCCGCGGGGTCCTCGGCGGCGCGAGCGGCGAGAGCGAGGAGCTCGGGCGCGCGCTCGATGCCGGCCTTCACCGGACGCCGCACGACGGGCTTGCCGGCGAACCGCTGCGGCTCGCGCACGTCGACGTCGACCGCGAACACGACCGCATCGGCCGCCGCGATCACGGCCGGGTCGATCGCCTGGTAGCCGCTCGACCCCTGCGGCTCGACGTGGAAGTCGACGCCCGCCTTCTTGGCGGCGGCCGTCAGCGCGTCGGCGGCCATGTACGTGTGCGCGATGCCCGTCGCGCACGCCGTCACGGCGACGATGCGGGCGGGCCGCCCCTCGACCTGGAGCGCGCCGTCCGCCGCGGCGGAGGGTACGGGCGAGGCGGCCGGAGCGGACACCGGCGCGGCGTCGGCGGGAGCAGTGCCGGCGGGCGCCGGCGTCTCGGCAGGCTCCTCCTCGATCGCGCGACGCACGATGCCGACCGCCTCCTCTGCATCCTGCGCCCCGCGGAGCGCGGCGAGGAAGTCCTCGTCCATCAGGCTGCGCGCGAGCTTGGACAGCACCGCGAGGTGCTCCTCCGCCGCGGTGTCGGGCGCCGCGATCATGAACACGATGTCGCTGGGCTCGTCCTCGGCTCCGAAGTCGATGCCGGGCTTCAGCCGCGCGAACGCCAGCGACGCCTGCGTCACGGCGGCGCTCTTGGCGTGCGGGATCGCGATGCCGCCCGGAAGGCCGGTCGCATCCTGCTCCTCGCGCTTCCACGCCGCGGCGAACAGCTGCTCGGCGTCGGTCGCGCGACCCTGCGCCACGAAGCGCGCGGACAGCGTGCGCAGCACGCTGTACTTGTCGGGGCCGAGGTCCTCGTCGAGGCTGACGAGCTGGGGGGTGATGGTGGACACGGTCTCCTCCTCTAGGGACGGATCAGGATCAGTCGAGTGCGCGCACCGGGACGATCCCGGTCGGCAGGTCTGCGGGAGTGGCGAGCCGGGTGCCGGGCAGCGCCGCGGTGCCGGAGCCATAGCGGATCGCGGAGCGCAGCCGGCCGGGGCCGTCCTCCCCCGCGACGGCGGCGAGCAGGTAGCCGGCGAGGGCGCTGTCGCCCGCCCCGACGGTGCTGCGCACGTCGGTCGGCGGCGGTGTCGCGAGCCACGCGCCGTCCGTGTCGACGAGCACGGCGCCGTCACCGCCGAGCGTGACGAGCGCGGTGCGGACCTGGGACGGCACGATCCGCTGCGCGACGCGATGAGCGGCCGCGGGATCATCCGCGATCTCGCGGCGCATGCTGCGGGTCGCGCGCGCCAGCTCCTTCGACTCGCCGGGTCGCACGCTGCGGTCGAGCAGGAGCGCCAGCTCGACGAGCTCCTCGTCGTTCGGCTTGATCAGGTCGATCGCGCCCGACAGCACGGCCTCGGCGAGCGCCGGACCAGAGGTGTCCACCGCGATCCGGGGCGGCCGATCGCATCGGGCACGCACCGCGAGCGCGACGTCGACGTAGAAGTCGGCGGGCACCCCGCGCGGCAGCGACCCGCTCAGCGCGAGCCAGTCCGCGCCGTCCGCGGCGGCGACGACCTCGTCGATCAGCGCGCGGGCCTCCTGCTCGCCGAGCACTGGCCCCGGCAGGTTGATCTTCGTCGTCTCGCCCTCGGGATCCGTGAGCGTCAGGTTCGCGCGCACGCGCCCGCCGATCGGAACCGTCCGCACGGGCAGGTCGCCGAGCAGCGGGCGGTACGGGTCGTCCTCGGCCAGCGGCAGCACGGCCGTGACCGTGGCTCCGGCCCCCGCCAGCACGCGCGCGACGTTCACGCCCTTGCCGCCGGGATCCTCCCGCACCGCGATCGCCTGTTGCACGTCCCCGGGCGACAGCGGGTCCGCCAGCTCGACGGTCCTGTCGAGCGCGGGGTTCATCGTGAGCGTGACGATCATGCGATCCACACCTCCACGTCGGCGGCGGTGAGCGCCTCGGCGAGCGCGTCGGTCGGCGCCTCGTCCGTCACGAGGACGTCGAGCTCGTCCAGTGCCGCGAACCTGCGCAGGGATTCGACCTCGAACTTCGTGTGATCGGCGAGCAGGATGACGCGGCGCGCCGCGTGCACGATGGCCCGCTTGACGTCGGCCTCCTCGGGATCGGGCGTGCTGGCCCCGAAGGCGGCCGACAGCCCGTTCGCACCGATGAACGCGACATCGGGCCGCAGCGCCTCGATCGCGGCGACGGCTCCCGCACCGACGGCGGCCCCGGTGATGCCGCGGATCCGGCCGCCGATCGTCGTCAGCTCGGTGTAGCCCGCGGCTGTGAGGCCCGCGGCGAGCACGACCGAGTGCGTCACGACGTGGACGTCGCCTCGGCCGGGAAGCTGCTCGGCGAGCGCCCCCGTGGTGCTGCCCGCGTCGAGCAGGACGGAGCCGGTGAACCCCCGACCGAGCCCGTCGAGGGCGCGCTTCGCGATGGCCGCCTTCGCGGCCCCGCCCCGGCGCATCCGCTCGCGCAGGTCGACTTCCGCGGCACTTCCCCGGTCGGGCGCGACGGCGCCGCCATGGACGCGCCGCAGTGCGCCGTGCTCCTCGAGCACCGCCAGGTCACGGCGCACGGTCTCGGTCGTGACCCCCAGCCGCTCGGCCAGCTCGGTCACGGACACCCGCGCCTCCTCGAGCAGCACCCGCTCGATCAGCTCCCTGCGCTCCGTCGCGTACATCACCCTCCTTCGGATGGCACGACGATACAACTGATTCCCACAGAAAACAACACAAACACAGATTTAGCATCGCCGAGGTTCGGCGCTTCGAGAGGAGATCCCGCTTCTCGAGGGCGGAACCGCGCAGGATCTCCTCCTGACGCCGGATCCCCTCGCAAGGGTCGGCCGAGGGAAACGTCGCGGCAAGAGAGAAGCGCCCCGCCGACCGGCAGGGCGCTTCTCGAAGGGCGGAGGCGGCGACAGACGCCGCCCCGGGCGATCAGCTGAGGCCGCTGTAGGCGTGCAGGCCCTCGAAGTACATGTTCACGATCGTGAAGTTGAAGATCACGGCGACGAAGCCCACGATCGACAGCCACGCCGAGCGCGTGCCGCGCCAGCCGCGCGTCGCGCGCGCGTGGATGTAGCCGGCGTAGAGCACCCAGATGATGAAGGTCCAGACTTCCTTGGTGTCGAAGCCCCAGTAGCGGCCCCACGCATCCTGGGCCCAGATCGACCCGGCGATCAGCGTGAACGTCCAGAAGATGAAGCCGATGATCGCGAAGCGATACGCCAGGCCCTCGAGCGCCTCGGCGGTGGGCAGCGTGCGCAGGAACGAGCGCTTGGGCGCCTCGGCGACGGCCCGTCGCTCGCGGCGCGCCTGCAGCAGCTGCAGCACCGACAGGCCGAACGCGAGCGCGAGGAACGCCGTCGCGAGCGACGCGACGAACACGTGCACGATGAGCCAGATCGACTTGAGCGGATCCATCAGCGGCACGATCTCGACGTGGAAGAGCGTCGCGCCGCCCATCAGCACCGTGACGAGACCCACCATGAAGGTGCCGAGGAACCGCAGGTCGCGCCAGAGCAGCACGCCCAGGTACACCGCCGTGATCAGCAGGGTGCCGGTCATGGCGAACTCGTACATGTTCGACCACGGCACGCGCCCGGCCGCGACGCCGCGCAGCACGGTGCCGCTCAGATGGAACAGGAATCCCAGCACCGTGAGCGACGTGCCGATGCGCCCCATCACGAGACGCGGCTTCTCGGTCGCCTCCTGCTGCGGCCCGCCGCTCAGGATGGTGCCGCGAGCCGATCCGCTCGCGGCCCCGATCAGCTCGCGCGCGGCGTCCTGACGCTCGAGCGAGAGCTGCGAGCGCTTGGCCAGGTCAAACGCGTACGCCATGAACGCGAGCGCGTAGATCACGATCGCCGTCCAGATCAGCAGCAGCGAGATCGAGTCGAGCGAGAGGGCGTCGGGATGCATGGGGGGATCCTACTTCTACAGGCTGTCGAGGTGCTTTGTGCGCAGCTGCTCGATCGCGGTCGCCAGGGTCGGGTCGTCCCCGCGGGCGAGCGCGGCGTACTCGAGCCGGACGCCGTCGTCGTCCGGCGTCGCCTTCACCCAGACGCGGCGTCGCGGCACGAACAGCGCCGTGAGCAGGCCCAGCACGGCGAGCACCGCGAACACGAGCACGAAGACCGCCGACTCGTCGCGGTGGGTCTGCAGCGATGCGAAGCGCTTGACCGACTCGGTCATGCCGACCGACGCGGGGTCGGCGCCCTCCGGCGTCTCGTCCTCGAACGTGACGGTGCCGAGCCCGTTCGGCAGATCGGCCGTCTCGCCGGGCGCGAGCTCGATCGAGTCGACGCCCGTGTCGCCGCCCGTGAGCTGCGTCATCCCGGTCGTGTCGAGCTCGTACACGCTGCGCGGCACGCCGCCGTCGATCCCGAGGTCGCCCGAATGCACGTTGAGCGTCAGCAGCGGGTCGAGCGTGTCGCCGTACACGGACGTCTTGGCGCCGTTGTCGAGCTCCCCCTGCGTCGGGTAGAAGAAGCCGATCATGCCGATCTGCTCGGGCAGGCCGTCGGCGATCTTCACGACGCCGAGCGACGTCATGTTGGTGTCCTGCGGCAGGAACGGCACGGCCTCGCTGAAGACCGTCGTGCCCTCCGCATCGCGCACCGTGATCGTCGGGGCGTAGCCGTTGCCGAGCAGGTAGATGCGCCCCCCGCCGACGCCGAGCGGATGGTTCACCCGCACGGTGCCCTGCGTCTCGGCGCCGTCCGGCTCGCGCACCGCGACGTTCGCCGCGAAGTCGCCGGCCTGCCCGGATCCGAGCGGCGCGGGCGGCTGGTAGGTGACATCGAACGACTCGAGGCGCATGGCGTAGGGCGACAGGGCGTCGTCGGCGACGAACCGGCCGCGGTTCATGGACGAGTAGTCCACGAGCGCGTTCACGACGGTCTGCCCCTCGACCACCACGCGCTGCCCCGTGTACGCGAAGCCGCCGCCGATGCCGACCGCGAGCAGCACGCCCACGAGGGACGCGTGGAACACGAGGTTGCCGGTCTCTCGCAGGTAGCCGCGCTCGGCCGACACCGAGAACGCACCGCGCGCGTCGTACCGCTCCACGCGGTATCCCGCCGCCTTCAGCTGCGCCTGAGCCATGTCGATCGCGTGCGCCGCGTGATCGGCGTCGCCGTCGATCCGCTGCTCGAGGTGGTCGTCCAGACGCGAGAGGCGCGCCGGCGTGCGCGGCGGCCGCGCCCGCAGCGCCTTCCAGTGGTGCTTCGTGCGGGGCAGGATGCAGCCGACGAGCGAGACGAACAGCAGGATGTAGATCGCCGAGAACCAGGCCGACATGTACACGTCGAACATCTGGATCGCGTCGAGGATCGGGAACAGCTCGGGGTTGTCGCGCTCCCACTGCGTCACGCCGTTCGGGTTCGCCATGCGCTGCGGGAAGATCGACCCCGGCACCGCGGCGATCGCGAGCAGCAGCAGCAGGACGAGCGCGGTGCGCATGCTCGTGAGCTGGCGCCACCCCCAGCGCAGCCAGCCGACGACGCCCAGCGCGGGCGAGCTGATGCCGCCGTCGCCGTCGACGTGGTCCGACGGCCGCAGCGGCTCGGAGCCGTCACGCTCGGTCGCGCGGGCGTCGGCGACCTGCTCAGAGGAGGGTCGGGACATTGGCGAACACCCCCTGCAGGCGCGACATGATCATGGTCCACACTCCGGTCACCATCAGCACGCCCAGGATGACCAGCAGCACGCCGCCGACGATGTTCACGATGCGCACGTGGCGGCGCAGGAGCGCGAGCGAGCGGGTCGCCCAGCCGAAGCCGAGCGCGACGAGCAGGAACGGGATGCCGAGGCCGAGCGAGTACGCCAGCCCGAGCAGCCCCGCGCGGGTCGCGTCGCCCTGCTGCCACGCGATGGCGAGGATCGCGCCGAGCGTCGGGCCGATGCACGGGGCCCAGCCGAGGCCCAGCGCGATGCCGAGCAGCGGCGCGCCGACGAGACCCAGGTCGCCGCGCAGCCGCAGCTTCGCCGTGCGCTGCGCGAAGCCGAAGAAGCCGATGAACACGAGCCCGAGCAGGATGATCAGCGCGCCGAGCACGCGCGTGATGAGGTCGCCGTACAGCAGCGAGAAGCGCGCCATGGCGCCGCCCGCCACGCCGCCCAGCACGATGATCGTGACGAACACGAGGGTGAATCCCGCGATGAACAGCAGCACGCCGCCGACCAGCCGCCCGCGTCCCGCGAGCGCACCGGATGCCGATCCTGACGCGTCCGCTCGCGCATCCCGCGGCGCGACGGAGCCGCTGAGGAAGCCGAGGTAGCCGGGCACGAGCGGCAGCACGCACGGCGACAGGAAGGACAGCAGGCCGGCCGCCAGCGCGATCGGTATCGCGGCCCAGAGGGCGCCGTCGAGGACGAGGGCGCCGGGATTCACGCGCGTTCCTCGAGCGTGTCCTTCACGAGCGTGGCGAGGATCGAGGGGCTGTCGATCGCGCCGATGATGCTCGCGGCGACGCGGCCCTGCTTGTCGAGCACGAGCGTGACGGGGGTCGCGCTGATCGGCGACACGGCGGCGAACGCGAGCTTGACGTCGCCGTCGTTCGCGTCGATCACGCTGGGGTAACTCACGCCCCACTTCTCGGCGAACGAGCGGGACTGATCCGCCTGGTCGA
>NZ_JAPSJA010000392.1 GCF_031178525.1 Microbacterium sp. | reverse complement strand
CCGCGATGCACTCACGGGCCAGGGGCTCGTCGCTGCCCTCGGGGTCATCCGACTCCGCGTTGGCGAGACGGGTGAGCGCCTCGCGCGCCATGGACACGGCGAGCTGACGCTCGCGCGGGGTCCGCGCGCGCTCGGCCGCGATCAGCGCCGCGAGCACGCTGTCGTGCATGAGGGCGGCGACAGCCACCCGCTCCTGCTCCCCCGCGTCGGCGGAGGCCGCGCGGGCGTACGACAGCACGGCCTGCTGCCGCGCGGCGTCCACGCCGCTGGCGAGGCTGCGCAGCACCCATGCCACCGTCACGAACACGAGACCCTGGATCAGGGCGACCGACACGTCATAGCCGATCCCGACCCAGTACTCCGGGGCGAACCCGCCGCGCACGAGCCGCACGACGGCGTAGATGACCGACATCGCGATCGCCCACACGTACTGCCAGCGCAGCGGGAACGCGATCATCGCGCCGACCGTCGCGAGGTTGACGAGGTAGAACGTCCACGGCTGCCCATGCGGGTCGGGCTGCGTGCCGGCTGTCACGAGCGGCCACAGCAGAAGCGCGACCGGATACAGGATCGCGAACACCGCCGAGCCGATGCGCGCGCCGCGGCCGATCAGGCACAGCAGCGTCATGACGGCGAGGCTCAGGAACACCGTGCCGTGCAGCACGGCGTGCGGTGCGCCGATGCCGTACAGCTCCCACGATGTGACGAACCCCTGGCCCCCGATGGCGAGACATCCGACCGCGACGACGATCTGGATGATCCGCTCCATGCGACTGGACGTGTAGCGGCCCGCCGTCTCGACGGTGCGTCCCGCCGGAGGCAGGGTGCCCCAGGCGGCGTCGATCACGCTCTGGGTCGCCACCGGGATCAGTCCTCCGCGGAGGAGTCGACGATGCCGTCCTCCATCGCGCGACGCAGGAGATCCACCTTGGTGGGCGCGGGGCGGCCGACCTCGATGTACTTCATGCGCACCCGGGTGATGTTCTCCTTGGCGGTGGAGTACGCCACGCCGAGCCGGTCGGCGACGATCTTGAGGGGCAGACCCGCGGCGTACAGGCGCAGCACCTCCCGCTCGCGTGCCGACAGCTGCGCGTCGGCGAACGCCCGGTCGCCCTCGACCGCGCTCGCCCACTCGACGTTGTTGAGGGGCTCGCCGCGTGCGGCGGTGCGCACGGCGCCCAGCACGTCGTCCAGGGGCGACGCCTTGCTGACGACGCCGACGGCGCCCGCGGCGAGCGCCTCGCGCACCGCGGCGGGCCGGTCGGCGACCGAGTGGATGATGACGGCGGACGCGTCCGCCAGGCTCACGACGTTCTCGGTGACCGTCGTGCCGTCGCCCAGCGTGAGATCGAGCAGCACCACATCCGCGGGCGGGGCTCCCGTCCCGGTGCGCCACGCCCGGTAGGCCGCGACGCTCGCGCCCGCGAAGACCACCTCTTCGCCGTCGCGTTCGAGTGCGGCGACGAGCCCGAGGCGCACGGACTCGTGGTCGTCGATGAGGGCCACGCGAGTCATGGGGAGAGCCTATCGGCGACGGGAAGCGTCACCCGCGCGGTCGGTGCCGCGAGGGCGGCGAGTCGGGCCAGGGCGCGGTCCCAGCCGATCATGAGCGCGCCGATGGCGACGACGGCGATGATCATCGGCAGCAGCGAGACCAGGACCCCGAACCAGTCGTCGCCGTTCGGCTGCATGAAC
>NZ_JAPSJA010000132.1 GCF_031178525.1 Microbacterium sp. | reverse complement strand
CAGCTCGCCGAGCTGGGCCGGCTCGTCGGGATCGACCGCCAGGACCTGCTCGCCGACGCGGCCCACGCTGCCGATCCGGACGAGGCGCTCGCAGGCCTCCTGCGTATCGCGCGCCGCGACGCGCGGGCCGTGGGGAAGGTGCTGCAGGATGCACGCGGCCGGGATGTGGCGTGGCGGCTGCTGGGGGCCTCGCGAGGCTTCGCGGACTTCTATCTGCGCCGTCCCGAGCGCCTCGCCGAGCTGCCGGGTGCGGGGCGACGGCTGCCGACGTCGCAGGAGCTGAGGGGGGCGATCGCCACCGCTGTCGGCGCCGACGCGGCCGGTTTCGCGGCCTCCGGCGACGACTCGGCTTGGATCTCCCTGCGTGTGGCCTACCGCGCGGCCGTCGCGGAGATCGCGGCGTACGACCTGATGCACCCCGACCCCGTGTCGGTCGTCGGCGCGGTCTCCGCCGCGCTGGCGGATGCCGCGGGAGCGGTGCTCGATGCGTCCCTCGCCGTCGCGCGCGCGAAGGTCACGAGCACGACGGGCTTCGGCGGATTCGCTCGCGACGAGGTCGCGCAGACCAGGCTCGCGATCATCGGCATGGGCAAGTCGGGGGCGCGGGAGCTGAACTACGTCAGCGACGTCGACGTGATCTTCGTCGGGGAGCCCGCGGACGGATCCGACCTGTCCGAGGCGCGCGCGATCGAGATCGCGACGCGGCTGGCGATCCAGACGATGCGCGGCATCGACGGCATCGAGGCCGAGCCGCCGCTGTGGGAGGTCGATCCCAACCTGCGTCCGGAGGGCAAGCAGGGCGCGCTCGTGCGTACGCTCGAGTCGCACATCGCCTACTACGACCGCTGGGCGAAGAGCTGGGAGTTCCAGGCGCTGCTGAAGGCGCGTCCGATCGCGGGAGACGTCGCACTCGGAGACGCGTACGCCGCGGCCACGCAGCCCAAGGTCTGGGCGAGCTCGGGACGCGAGGACTTCGTCGACAACGTGCAGCGGATGCGCGAGCGGGTCATGGAGCACATCCCGTCCGTGGACGTGCCGCATCAGGTGAAGCTCGGCCCGGGCGGCATCCGCGACATCGAGTTCGCCGTGCAGCTGCTGCAGCTCGTGCACGGACGCTCGGACGCCTCGATCCGCCAGCGCGGCACGCTCGGAGCGATCGCCGCACTCGAGGAGGGCGGCTACATCGGGCGGAACGAGGCCGCGGCGTTCGCGCGCGACTACCGCCTGCTGCGCCTGATCGAGCACCGCCTGCAGCTGGTCGGCCTGGCACGCACGCACCTGATGCCCCGCACGGAGGACGGCCTGCGCGCGCTCGCCCGGGCGACGGGACTCGCGGAGTCCGCCGATGGCATCGGCGAGGTGTGGGAGGACATCAAGCGCGAGGTGCGCGAGATCCACGTGCGTCTGTTCTATCGGCCCCTGCTCGCCGCCGTCGCGCGCCTGCCTCAGGACGACGCGTCCCTCACCGAGGAGCAGGCCCGCGACCGCCTCGCCGCCATCGGCTTCCGCGAGCCCGCCGTCGCCCTGCGGCACATCGGATCGGTGACGAGCGGCCTGAGCCGGAAGGCGACGATCCAGCGCCACCTCATGCCCGTGATGCTGCGCATGTTCGCGGAGGGCGCGGATCCCGACTACGGCCTGGTCGCCTTCCGCAGGATCAGCGAGCGACTGGGCGAGACGCCGTGGTTCCTGCGGATGCTGCGCGACTCGTCGGGCGCGGCCGAGCGGCTGACGAGGCTGCTGTCGGCGTCGCGGTACGCGGGCGAGCTCATGGAGTGGATCCCCGAGTCGGTCGCGTGGCTCGACAGCGACGAGCAGCTCCGGCCGCGCCCGGTCGCCGCGCTCGAGGAGGAGGCGCGCGCGATCCAGGATCGGCACGAGACGATCGAGGACGCGATGCGCTCCGTGCGCGCGCTGCGGCGCCGGGAGATGCTGCGCACGGCGATGGGAGCGGTGCTCGGCGTCACGACGCTCGACCAGCTCAGCGCCGCGCTCACGACGATCACGGAGGTGACGCTGCGTGCGACGCTGCGCGCCGTCCGTCGCGAGGTCGTGACGGGTGCGGACGCGACGCTCGACTTCGCGATCGTCGGCATGGGGCGTTTCGGCGGCGCCGAGCTGGGCTTCGGTTCCGACGCGGACGTGCTGTACGTGTACCGCCCCGAGGAGGTCGAGCCGCACCGCGCTGAGAACCTCGCGCTGAAGATCGTCGCCGAGCTGCGACGCGTGTCCGAGGACTTCCGGCTTCCGCTCGACCTCGACGCCGACCTGCGACCGGAGGGGCGCAAGGGGCCGATCGTGCGCTCGCTCGACGCGTACGCCGAGTACTACCGCCGCTGGTCGGTGTCGTGGGAGGCGCAGGCGCTGCTGCGGGCCCGCGGCGTCGCGGGATCGCTCAAGCTGCTCGACGCGTTCACGCGGCTGGCCGACGACGTGCGCTACCCGGTCGATCCGGACGCGCAGACGGTGCGCGAGATCAAGCGCATCAAGGCACGCGTGGAGACCGAGCGCCTGCCGCAGCGCATCGATCCGACCCGGCACCTCAAGCTCGGCCCCGGCGGGCTGAGCGACGTCGAGTGGCTCGTGCAGCTGCTGCAGCTGCAGCACGCGCACCGCGTGCCGGGACTGCGCACGACGTCGACGCTGGGTGCCTTGTCGGCCGCGGTCGACGCCGGCCTCGTGGGGGAGGAGGACGCCGACCGCCTGCGCGCGGCCTGGCTGCTCGCGGCACGCCTGCGATCGGCCAACACGCTGCTGTCCGGCCAGACGAGCGACGTCCTGCCCACCGATCGGCGTCTGCTCGATGGCATCGGCCGCATCCTCGAGTACCCGCCGCACAGCGCCACGCAGGTCGAGGACGACTGGCTCGGCACCGCCCGCCGCGCCCGCCGCGTCTTCGACCGCCTGTTCTACGGCTGAGTCCACGCGCCGGCGAGTTCCGGCCTGTCGGGAGGTTCACGGCATGAGTCCGATGGAAGAAGCGCGCCGGAACCCCGTCACGGCCACGCGTGACCCTGGCGGTCGGCGATGGCCCGTCGCGGCGGTGACAGGGGCGGCCCTTCTGAGCGGCACGTACCTGATCGCCGTCTGGACCGTGGGCGGTCAGGTCCTCGAGAACGCGGCGCTGCGCGGCGCGGACCAGGTGCGGCCCGATGAGCTCACCGTGGCCGACCAGGCGCTGGGGCACATCACGGTCTGGTCGCTCGCCGTCGCCGTGGTCCTCGTCGCGGCGGTCGCTCTCGCGCGGCGTCGCTTCGATCTCGCCGTCGCCGCGGTCGGGGTGATCGTGGTGGGGCAGCTGATCACGCAGACGCTGAAGCGATTCGTCCTGCCGCGGCCCCCGCTCGTCGAGGTGATCGGCGACTACATGCAGAACAGCTTCCCGAGCGGCCATACGACCATCGCCATGACGATCCTGTTCGCGGCGCTCATCGTCGTGCCGTACCGATGGCGCGGCGTGGCGATGTTCTTCGTGCTGACGTGGGCGATAGGGATCGGCGCGTACACGGTCACGGCGAAGTGGCACCGTTTCAGCGACACGCTCGGCGCAGACGCCGTCGCCCTGATCTGCGGATGCCTTGCCGCCTGGTGGCTCGCACGCCGCGGTGCGATCAGCCCGTACACGGGAAGAGCACACCGGGGGCGGATCGTGCTCGTGGTGCTCGTCGGCATCGGCGCGCTCGCCTCTCTCGCGCTCGGTGCGCTGCTGTGGATCCTTCCCCTGGCACGCGGACTCGACCTCGCCGTCGCGGATCCGGCGCAGGACTACACGGCCTACCTCGGCGCCCACTCTCTCGCCGCTGGCGCTTCCGGAGCCACGGCCCTGATCTTCTGGGCGCTGTGGCATCGTCGGGAGGTCGCCGACCGGCCGCGACGCGACGTCGTGGCCGTCGGAGACGCGAGCGCGCCGGCGTCCTAACGCGAGCGCGCTTCTCCGGCCCGGCGCACCCGGCGCCTCGCGTCGCGCAGTCGCGCCCGGATGCGTCGCACCACGCGGGCGGCGACGTCCCGCGTACGCCCCGCGGGGAAGTCGCGCCGGAGCGCCACTTCTCCGTCGTCGAGGACGACGAGGCGGCAGCGGCGGCCCGCGAGCCACGGCGCCCGTCCGATGCGCTCGATGACCGACGGATCCGCTCGGAGCGGGCCGGACAGCTCCCATCCCGCGTGCCGCACATGCGCCGTGATGCGTCCGCCGTCAGACGGGTCCCGCCACGGGAAGACGCTCAACGGCTCGACGACGACCTTCGCACCCGCCAGCCTGCGGGCGGCGCGTCCCGGCATCCGCCGTTCCTGTCGGCCGGCGCGCAGGTGCAGCTGGACCCTGTCGGCGCGGAGGTCGCGTGTCGCATCGAGCGTGCCCTCGCCGAGATCGGCGATGCCGAGGTCCGCGGGGGGCCGCCAGGTGGGGGAGGACCCGTCGTCCCCCGGCAGCACGGGCGCGCTCTCACCGCGGTGCAGGATCGTCGCGTCCAGCGTCACCTCGAGCGCCCCGTCACGGCGCCAACGCGCGGACCTGACCTCCGCCCGGCACCGGAGGCCGCTCTCGAACTCCGCGAGCCGGACGAGGTCCTCCCGGCGA
Source organism: Microbacterium sp. (assembly GCF_031178525.1). Lineage (GTDB taxonomy): Bacteria > Actinomycetota > Actinomycetes > Actinomycetales > Microbacteriaceae > Microbacterium. The sequence continues at coordinate 2,438 of NZ_JAPSJA010000132.1, read as the reverse complement.
CCGGCTCGCAGCAGGGCGGAGCGCACGCGCAGCGGGAACGGCAGACCGGCGTCCACGTCCGCGGAGAACCACCGCCGCACGAGCGGCTCGACCGCGTCGAGGAAGCGCGCACGGTAGTTCTCGGGATAGCGCAGGAGGCGGCGCGCATCGAGCCGCTTCAGGATCTTGCCCCGGTACCAGTGCGTCAGCAGCGTGTCGCGCAGCGGTCCGGGTTCGGTGTTGCGCTCCACGATCTCGAGGACCCGCTCGAGGTGCGGGAAGTACGTGTCGGGGTCGATGCGCGAGGAGCTCGCGCTGCCGGCGTTCTTGAGCCACGCGTAGCACGGCCGGCTCGCGAGGATCGAGATCGTCTCCGCCGCGAAGTACGCCTGCATGACGAACTGATGATCCTCGAGACGCACGCGGCCGTCCGGGAAGCGGATGCCGTTGTCGCGGATGAAGGACGTCCGGAAGAGCTTGTGCGGCGTCAGCAGCTCCAGCAGCGGGTCCCGTCCGAGGACCGCGGAGGGGATGTCGCGGCGGAAGATGGCGCCGGGGATGGCACGCCCGACGCCCACCACCTTCCCGACGACGACATCCGAGCGGTGGGCGTCGGCGAAGGCGGCCATGTCGCGCAGGCCGTTGTCGAACACGCGGTCGTCCTGATCGGCGAAGAACACGTACTCGCCGGCCGCCGCGTCGATGCCGTGGTTGCGCGGGGTTCCCGGCCATCCGGTGCGCTCGAGCTCCAGCACGTGCACGTGCGGACGCGAGGAGGCGATGCGGCGCAGGCGATCCCTGGTGTCCTGGTCGGAGCCGTCGTCGCACAGCAGCACCTCGAGCCGGTCGGTACCGAGCGTCTGCCGATCCAGTGAGGCGATGAGATCGTCCAGACCCGGGCCGGGATTGTAGACCGGCACCACCACGCTCACGCGCGGCGAGGCCGTCCGCGCGCGGGAAGGGGAGGCGTCGATGCGTGCGGCGGGGGCGCTCATCACCCCATTCCATCCCGAGAGCCGCGCCGGACTCAACCGCCGCGCCACGGGACGTGCCGTGGAAACACGACGAAGGCCCCGTCACCGCAAGGTGACGGGGCCTTCGGGTGGGGCCGGATCAGACGCCGAAGTACAGCTCGAACTCGAACGGGTGAGGGCGCTGGGCCATCGGACGGATCTCGTTCTCGAGCTTGTAGTCGATCCACGTGTCGATCAGCTCGTCCGTGAACACGCCGCCGGCCGTGAGGAACTCGCGGTCCTTGTCGAGCGCCTCGAGCGAGTCCTGCAGCGAGTTCGGCACCTGCGGGATCTCCTTGGCCTCCTCGGGCGGGAGCTCGTAGAGGTCCTTGTCGACGGGCTCGTGCGGCTCGATGCGGTTCTTGATGCCGTCCAGGCCGGCCATCAGCTGCGCCGCGAACGCGAGGTAGGGGTTGCCGGACGCATCGGGCGCACGGAACTCGATGCGCTTGGCCTTGGGGTTCGAGCCCGTGATCGGGATGCGGATGGCCGCCGAGCGGTTACCGGCCGAGTAGACCAGGTTGACCGGCGCCTCGAAGCCCTTCACCAGGCGGTGGTAGCTGTTCAGCGTGGGGTTCGTGAAGGCGAGCACCGCAGGAGCGTGCTTCAGGATGCCGCCGATGTACCAGCGTGCGATGTCGGAGAGCTGGCCGTAGCCCTTCTCGTCGTAGAACAGCGGCTTGCCGTCGTTCCACAGCGACTGGTGCGTGTGCATGCCCGAGCCGTTGTCGCCGAAGAGCGGCTTCGGCATGAAGGTCGCGACCTTGCCCCACTGCTCGGCGACGTTCTTCACGATGTACTTGAACTTCAGGATGTCGTCCGCCGCGTGCACCATCGTGTCGAAGCGGTAGTTGATCTCCTGCTGACCGCCCGTGCCCACCTCGTGGTGCGCGCGCTCGAGCTGCAGGCCCGCCTCGATCAGGTGGAGGCTGATGTCATCGCGCAGGTCGGCCGTCTTGTCGACCGGCGAGACCGGGAAGTAGCCGCCCTTGTACGGGGTCTTGTTGGCGAGGTTGCCGCCCTCCTCGGCGCGGCCGCTGTTCCACGCGCCCTCCTCGGAGTCGACCGAGTAGAAGCTCGCGTTCTGCTTCACCTCGTAGCGCACGTCGTCGAAGATGTAGAACTCGGCCTCGGGTGCGAAGAACGCGGTGTCCGCGATGCCGGTCGAGGCGAGGTACTTCTCGGCCTTCTTGGCGACCTGACGCGGGTCCTTCGAGTAGATCTCGCCGTTGCGCGGGTTGTAGATGTCGAAGACCATGACCAGCGTCTTCGCCTCGCGGAACGGGTCGAGGTAGGCCGTCGTCACGTCGGGGATGAGCTGCATGTCCGACTCATGGATGTTCGCGAAGCCCCGGATCGAGGAGCCGTCGAACAGCTGCCCCACCGTGAAGAACTCCTCATCGACAGTCGAGGCCGGGATGTTGAAGTGCTGCTGGACACCGGGGA
>NZ_JAPSJA010000391.1 GCF_031178525.1 Microbacterium sp. | reverse complement strand
GGCCGGCACGGAACGCCTCGGGCACGACCTCGGCGTGCAGGCGCCCGAGGATCTCCGCCTGCTCGCGCGATCGCTCGGCGAGGTCGACGAACAGCTGCCGCGGCAGACCGAGGTCGGGGGCGAGCTCGGCGAGCGTCTCCCAGCCGCCGAGCTTGCCGGTGACCGCGCCGCGCATGAGGTCGATCTCGAGCACGGGCGTCATCGGCGACCCGAGGGGGCGGCCGTTGGTCTTGAGCCGCCCTGCCTTCTCCGCCACCCACGCCGCGGCCTGGCGGTAGGGGCGCCGACGCAGCTCGAGGGAATCGATCAGGTCCTTCAGGAACGCCCGCTCGGCGCGGACCTCCTTCCACAGATCCTCGAGGGCGGGTCCGAGGTCGGTGTCCCTGTAGGCCTTCGCCATGCGCTCCAGGCGGTCCACGCCGGCGGTCGAGCCCGTGAGGTGGTCCGACAGGTAGAGGCCCAGGATGTCGCGCTCGAGTCCCGGCGGCACGCGGTGACCTGCCGAATCCGCGGGTGGCTGCACCACGCCGTCGGGCGTCGCCTCTCCGGGCGGCATCTGGTCCTGCGGCCACCCGGAGCGTGGCCGCATCGGCGGGCTGTCCGTGCCGCGGCCGTCGGCCATCCCGGTCAGCACCTCGTGCAGTGCCTCCCTCGCACCGTGCTCCGGACGCCATCCGAGCTCGCGCCGCGCGCGCGAGGTGTCCATCATCGGCGCGGTCATCGCCATGTCGAGCCAGCCCGGATCCGCCGCCACGGCATGGGCGCGCCACGCGACGTTCAGCAGCGGGCGCAGCACGCGTGCGGGAAGATCGACCCGCTTCTCGTGGCTGAGCACCCCGGCCAGGTCGGGTGCTCGCAGGATGGGCTCGGTCGCGATGTTGAACGCGCCCGTCGCGCGCTGCACGATGATGCGGCGGTACGCGTCGGCGAGGTCGGCGCCGTGCACGGCCTGCAGGCGGATGCCCTCCGGCAGCGGAACGACCGGCAGCGCCCCCGGCCGCAGCGCCGCAGGGGGCACCAGCGCGCCCAGGAACAGCCGCGTGATCTCCGCGCCGGCGTCGGCATCGAAGACGAGGGCCGGGCGCACGCGCGCGACCGCGAGCCCACGGCTCTCCGCCTCGTCGAGCACGCGCTCCTGGGCGGCCTTGTCCACCGCGTAGTGAGCGGTCGGGATGCCCTCCGTGGGCCACGACTCGTCTCTCAGGTCGTCGTCATGCACGCCGGTGTAGGCGCCCACCGAGGAGGCGCACACCAGGTGGCTGACGCCGGCACGCAGACAGGCCTCGACCACGCGGCGCGTGCCCTCCACGTTGGCGCGGCGGATCAGCTCCCTGTCGCGGTTCGGCTGGATCAGCCACGCCAGGTGCACGACCGTATCGACGCCCGACAGGGCCGCGGCGAGCCGTGCGACGACGTGCTCCTCGCCCGCCGCGCTCGGCACGGGCGCGGCGATGTCCACCAGGTCCCACCGCGCCGCGTCGTACGGGGCGGAGGAGACATCCGGCGAACGGCGCGCGATGCCGACGATGTCACCGATCTGCTCCTCGTCGCGCAGAACCTGCAGCAGCGCTGTTCCGGTGTGACCGCTCGCGCCGATGATCGCGACCTTGAGGGGGCGGGTGATGGCGTCCGACATGCGTCCTCCTGGGATGGGAAAGTGCCTCGATCCTCGCGCGTCCGGCCGCGCACATCCATGGGCTTGCGGCCGTGGGTCACC
>NZ_JAPSJA010000131.1 GCF_031178525.1 Microbacterium sp. | reverse complement strand
GCCCGCTCGCGCCAGGAGTTGTAGCGGCCGCTCACGCCGCCGTGCCCCGCGACCATCTCGCACTTGAACAGCGCGTCCGCACCCACGTCGCGCAGGCGCGCGACCCACTTGGCCGGCTCCACGTAGAGCACGCGCGTGTCGTTGAGCGAGGTCATCGCCAGGATCCGCGGGTACGTCACGTCGTCGCGCACGTTCTCGTACGGCGTGTACGACTTCATGTACGCGTATACGTCGGCATCGTGCAGCGGGTCGCCCCACTCGTCCCATTCGATCACCGTCAGAGGCAGGGACGGATCGAGGATCGTCGTGAGAGCGTCGACGAACGGCACGTCCGCCAGGATCCCGGCGAACAGCTCGGGGGCGAGGTTGGCGACCGCGCCCATCAGCAGGCCGCCGGCCGATCCGCCCTCGGCGACGAGGCGGTCCGGGGCGGTGTAGCCCTCGGACACGAGGTGGCGCGCGACGTCGACGAAGTCGGTGAACGTGTTGCGCTTCGCCTGCAGCTTCCCGTCCTCGTACCACTGGCGTCCCAGCTCTCCGCCGCCGCGCACGTGCGCCACGGCGAAGACGACGCCCCTGTCGAGCTCCGACAGGCGCGCGACCGAGAACGCCGGATCGATCGAGTGCTCGTACGATCCGTAGCCGTACAGGTGCACGGGCCGGATCGCCTCACCCGGCTCGCCGAACGAGCGCTTCCAGACGAGCGAGACCGGGATGCGCGTGCCGTCCTGCGCGGGCGCCCACAGGCGCGCCTGACCGTACTGCTCGGGGTCGTAGCCGCCGAGCACCTCGACCTGACGCCGCAGGATCAGCTCCTTCGACTCGAGCACGTACTCGAACACCGAGCCAGGCGTCGTGAACGAGCCGTAGCCGAGACGGATCACGGGCGGCGCCCACTCGGGGTTGCCGCCCAGTCCCGCGGCGAACAGCGGCTCGTCGAACTCGATCTCCGTCAGGGCGTGGGTGCGGTAGTCGAGCAGCGCGACGCGCGGCAGACCCTCGCGGCGGTACTCCACGACCGCGAAGTCGCGGAAGCAGTCGACGTCGAGCAGGCGGCGGCCCGGCTCGTGCGGGAGGACCGTCTCGACGACATCCGGCGCCCCCACGCGGGCGCGCACCAGCGCGAAGTCGAGCGCGTCGTCGTTGTGCAGGATGTAGAGCCAGTCCTCGCCGTCGATCACCGCGTGATCCACGCCGTACTCCACGCCCTCGCGGCGCGGCCACACCACCTGCGGCACGGCATCCGGATCGCTCGCGAGCGTCGCCGCGTCGAGCAGCGCGACCTCGCTCGTGATGCTGGATCCCGACTCGACGACGACGAACCGGTCGCTGCGCGTGACGCCGGCGCCGACCCAGAACCGCTCGTCCTCATCGCGGTAGATCTCGCGGTCGCCCTCGCGGCCCGACTCGCCCACGGCGTGCAGCCAGGCGCGGTCGGGGCGCCAGGCGTCGTCGACCGTCGTGTAGAGGATGTGCGTGCCGGACGGCAGGAAGTGCGCGCCCGAGGACGTCCCCTCGATCACGTCGGGGAGGAGCTCGCCGGTCGCGAGGTCCTTGATGCGGATCGTGTAGCGCTCGTCACCCGCGATGTCGACGGCCCAGAGCATGCGGGTGCCGTCCTTCGACACGTCGAACGAGCCGAGGGAGAAGAACTCGTGGCCTTCCGCCTCGGCGTTGGAGTCGAGCAGCACCTGCTCGCCCGGCACCTCGACCTCGGGGCTCAGGACCGGGGGCGTCCAGTCGTCGGGGCCCGCGAGCGGCGCGCGGCACTGCACGCTGTACTGCTTGCCCGCGATTGTCCGGCCGTAGTACCACCAGCCGTCGCGACGGCTGGGAAGACTCAGATCGGTCTCGCGCACGCGGCCCCTGATCTCCTCGAAGATCCGCTCGCGCAGCGGCTCGAGGTGAGCGAGCGCTGCGTCGGCATGCGCGTTCTCGGCCTCGAGGTGAGCGATCACCTCGGGTGACTCCTTCTCCCGCAGCCACTCGTACGGGTCCTCGAACGTGTCTCCGTGATGAGTTCGGGTGACGGGGCGCCGTTCGGGACGGGGCGCGGATTCGGGGCGTTCGGTCGGCTGGGACGCGTGCGCGGTCATCCGACAACGCTATCCGGCGGACACGGGCCCGGCGCGCACGGGTGGCCGTGGTTTGACCGCTCCGCCCGCCGGTGCGAGGATCGATGACTGTCTGGTTGCCAGATCCTGAACACCCGGCGAACTCTTCGTTCGCGCATGCCGGATCCATCGGATCCCCGCACCCGGAAGGCGGACGGTGGAAACCGCAGCCCTCGTCGTCGCGCTCGTCATCGCGCTCGCGCTCTTCTTCGACTTCACCAACGGCTTCCACGACACCGCGAACGCGATGGCGACGCCCATCGCGACGGGCGCGCTGAAGCCGAAGACCGCCGTCGCGCTGGCCGCGATCCTGAACCTCGTCGGCGCGTTCCTGTCGACCGAGGTCGCCAAGACGATCTCCGGCGGCATGATCCGCGAGGACCAGATCGCCGGGACGGTGTTCCCCTCCCTGGTGTTCGCCGGCCTGATCGGCGCCATCACCTGGAACATGCTGACGTGGCTGCTCGGGCTGCCGTCGAGTTCGTCGCACGCCCTGTTCGGCGGCCTGATCGGCGCGACGCTCGTCGGCATCGGCGCACAGGGCATCGACTTCGGGGTCGTGGTGTCGAAGGTCGTGCTGCCCGCCCTTCTCGCCCCGCTCACCGCCGGCATCATCGCCTACGTCGTGACCAAGATCGCGTACGTGGTCACGCGCCGCTATGACGGCAAGCCCGACGGGCGCGACGGCTTCCGCTGGGGACAGATCTTCACGTCGTCCCTCGTGGCGCTCGCGCACGGCACGAACGACGCGCAGAAGACGATGGGCGTCATCACGCTCGCGCTGATCGCCGTCGGCTGGCAGTCGTCCGAGCACCACGAGCCTCAGCTCTGGGTCATCTTCTCGGCGGCCGCTGCGATCGCGCTCGGCACGTACGTCGGCGGCTGGCGCATCATCCGCACGCTCGGCAGGGGCCTCACCGACGTCAAGCCGGCTCAGGGGTTCTCGGCCGAGACCTCCACGGCGGCCACCATCCTCGCGTCCAGCCACCTCGGCTTCGCGCTGTCCACGACCCAGGTCGCCTCGGGCTCGGTGATCGGGTCGGGCCTCGGTCGCCGCGGCTCCGAGGTGCGCTGGCGCACCGTCGGCCGCATCTTCGTCGGCTGGCTGCTGACGCTTCCCGCGGCCGGCGCCGTGGGCGCGCTCGCCGCTCTGCTCGTCGTGTGGTCGCAGTCCCTCGGGCTCGGCGTGCTGGGCGTCGTGATCGATGCCGTGATCGCGGTGGCGATCATCCTGTTCCTGTTCCGGCGTTCGCGCCGCGACGAGGTGCACGCGGGCAACGCGATGAGCGAGGTCGCCGAGTCGGGTCTCGCCGTGAAGGTCGATGAGAATCCGCCGCCCACCCCGCGGCAGCGCCGCGTGATGTCCGAGAAGGCGCGGCGCAAGGCGGAGGCCAAGCGCCAGGCCGCGACCGGGGGAGACGACAAGTGACCATCGACTGGAGCGCCTTCCTGCTCGTCTTCGCGGCCGCGCTGATCGCGGCGGTGGTCGTCGTCGGCTTCTACGCCCTCGGCCTGCGTCTGCTCGCCCGCAGCGGCCGCGTGCCCGTCGTGGCGCCGGCGTCGTTCACGGACGCGATCACGGTGCTGTCGCCGAAGCGCCTGGCGAAGGCGGAGAAGGCCGCGGCCAAGGCGGCGGCGAAGAACCCCCTGAGCGAGGGGCAGAAGCGGCTGTCGGTCATCGCGGCCTATGCATGCTTCGTCGTGTGCGGGCTCGCCGTGGTGGCGGGCATCCTGCTGATCGTGCTCGGCTGAACCCCGCCGTGTCATCCGCCCCGCCTACGATGACGCCCATGCAGTTCGGCCAGCACGCTCCCGCCCAGCGGACGATCGTCCACCTCAGCGACACCCACCTGCTCGCGCGCAACGCGCCGCTGGGAGGGCGCTACGACACCGAGGCGAACCTGGCGCGCACGCTCGAGCGGCTGGAGCAGCTTGCCGCCGACGGCACGGTGAGGCCCGACGCGCTCGTCTTCACGGGCGATCTGACCGAGCTGGGCGAACCCGAGGCCTATGTGCGCCTGCGGGAGCTGGTGGAGCCCGTCGCGGCACGCATGGGAGCCCCGATCGTCTGGGTCGCCGGCAACCACGACGAGCGGCCGGAGATGCGGCGCGACCTGCTCGGGCTGCCGGCCGACGAGACGCCCGTCACCGGCGTGTGGGATCTCGGCGGCCTCCGCCTGATCGCGCTGGACAGCTCGGTGCCGGGATGGCATCACGGAGCGATCGACGCCGCGCAGCAGGAGTGGCTGCGCGGCGTGCTGTCCACGCCCGCGCCGCTCGGCACGATCCTCGCGCTGCATCATCCGCCGCTGCCGAGCCACGTGCCGCTGTTCGAGATCCTCGAGCTGCAGGACCACGCCGCGCTCGCCGAGGTGCTCGTGGGCACGGACGTGCGCGCGATCCTCGCGGGGCACCTGCACTACTCGATGAGCGGCACGTTCGCGGGCGTCCCGGTCAGCGTCGCGGCGGCATCCTGCTACACGATGGATGTCGCGCGGCCACCGCAGCGCGTGAACGGGATGGACGCGGGGCAGTCCTTCCACCTCGTGCACGTCTACGAGCACACGATAACGCACACGGTCGTGCCCGTGGACCAGGAGGACCCCGCGGCGTTCTTCTCACCCGAGTGGTACGCGCGGATGGCGCAGCTAACGCCCGCGCAGCGTCTGGAGGCGTTCTCGCGCAAACCGCCGCGAGCCTAGGCTCGTATCGATGGCCTCTCGACGATGAGGGGCCAGGCCGCCACACCCACAAGGAGAACGATGGCTGACGACTCGACCACCCGCATCGAGACCGACTCGCTGGGATCCCTCGAGATCCCCCGTGACGTGTATTGGGGCATCCACACGGCGCGCGCGCTCGAGAACTTCGACATCTCGAAGCGACCGATCTCGGTGTACGCCGAGCTCGTCGTCGCCCTCGCGATGACCAAGCAGGCCGCCGCACGGGCGAACCGCGACATCGGCGTCCTCGACCCGGTCAAGGCCGACCTGATCGACCGCGCAGCGCAGCGCGTGATCGACGGCGAGTTCCACGACCAGTTCATCGTCGGCGTGATCCAGGGCGGCGCCGGGACCTCGACGAACATGAACGCGAACGAGGTCATCACCAACATCGCACTCGAGCTCGCCGGCCGCGAGAAGGGCGACTACGCCTACCTCTCGCCGATCGACCACACCAACCGCAGCCAGTCGACCAACGACGTCTACCCGACCGCGATCAAGATCGGCATCTCGCTCGTGCACGTCTCGCTGCTCGAGGAGATCGACCTGCTCCGCCGGGCGTTCCTCGCGAAGGCACGCGAGTTCCACGACGTGCTGAAGGTCGGGCGCACCCAGCTGCAGGATGCCGTGCCGATGACGCTCGGCCAGGAGTTCCACGGTTTCGCCACCACGCTCGGCGAGGATCACGAGCGCCTCGCCGAGAACTCGTCGCTGCTGACCGAGATCAACCTCGGCGCCACGGCGATCGGCACGGGCGTGACGGCCCCGCACGGCTACTCCGAGGCTGTGCGCCGCCACCTCGTCGAGATCTCGGGCCTGCCGCTCACGACCGCGACAGACCTCGTGGAGGCGACGAGCGACACGGGCGCGTTCATGTCGTTCTCCTCCTCGCTCAAGCGAAACGCGATGAAGCTGTCGAAGATCTGCAACGACCTGCGCCTGCTGTCCTCCGGCCCGCAGGCCGGGCTGGGGGAGATCAACCTGCCCCCGCGCCAGGCGGGCTCGAGCATCATGCCGGGCAAGGTCAACCCCGTGATCCCCGAGGTCGTGAACCAGGTCGCGTTCTCCGTGGTGGGCGCGGACATGACGGTCACGATGGCCGCCGAGGCCGGTCAGCTGCAGCTGAACGCGTTCGAGCCGGTGATCGCGCACTCGATCCTGCAGTCGATCACGTGGATGCGGCAGGGCATGCGGACGCTGCGCGTCAACTGCGTCGACGGCATCACGGCGAACCGGGAGCGGCTGGGCGCGATGGTGGGCTCCTCCGTCGGCGTGGTCACCGCGCTGACGCCGTTCATCGGCTACGCGGCGGCAGCGGCGCTCGCGAAGACCGCGCTGCTGACGAACCGCAACGTGGCGGACCTCGTGGTCGAGGCCGGGCTGATGGATCGCGCCGAGGTGGACAAGCAGCTCTCGCCCGCTCGCCTCTCCGGCATCGAGGCGATCACCGCGGCGCTGCCCATCATCTCGCCGGAGGACCTGCCGACCACGTGAGGTCCGGTGCGCGTCAGTCGATCACGCGGCAGTGCGTCGTGAGCTCGCCGATGCCGTCGATCCCGACCGTGACCGTGGAGCGGTCGCGCATCAGCACCTGCGGCGTGCGGGAGTAACCGGATCCGCCGGGGCTGCCGGTCGAGATCAGCGTGCCCGGCAGCAGCGTGATGCCGTGCGACAGATGAGCGATCAGCTTGGCGACCGAACGCACCATGGCGCCGGTCGTGGAGTCCTGCATCGTGTGGCCGTCGAGCACGGTCCAGATGTGCAGGTCCTGCGGGTCGGGCACCTCGTCGGCCGTCACGATGTACGGTCCCACCGGAGTGAAGCCGTCGAACGACTTCGCGCGGCTCCACTGCGCCTCGGAGTACTGCACGTTGCGCGCCGTGATGTCGTTCACGACCGTGTACCCGAACACGTAGTCGAGGGCGTCCTCCTCGCTGACGTCGCGCGCGGGCCTGCCGATGATCACGCCCAGCTCGGCCTCGTAGTCGACGGCCTCGCTGAGGGAGCGCGACCAGGCTGTGGTGCCCTCGTGCGGCGCGATGGAGTTGGGCCAGAGCGTGAACACCGTCGGCGTGTCGTCGGTCTTCAGGTTGAGCTCGCCCGCGTGCGCCGAGTAGTTCAGCCCGACGGCCATGATCGACGGCGGGGTCAGAATCGCCGGCGCGAAGGTGGTCTCCGCGATCGCGGTGCGCTCACCGGTCCAGCCTGCCGCGGCGTCGCGCACCGCCGCCTGCAGCGCGTCGCCGCCCGCGATGAGCTGCTCGATCGTGCGCGGACCGT
>NZ_JAPSJA010000390.1 GCF_031178525.1 Microbacterium sp. | reverse complement strand
GGTGCGGGACGCCGCACCCCAGGGGCTTCCCATCCTGCACCGCGTACCCTGGAAGCATGACCGACATCCCCCGCACGCGCGAGACGCGCCCCGCGACAGCGCCCGCGTCGTCCCGTTCGGGGGCGGTGCGCGAGACGCGCGCACCTCAGGTGCGCCCTGCGACGGAGGGGTGGACGCAGCAGAAGGATGCCGAGGGGCGCCCGCTGCTGCAGTTCGCCAGCCCCAAGCGCGGCAAGCCGCCCGTGCACCTCGCCGATCTCACTCCGGCGGAGCGCGTGGAGAAGGTCAAGGAGCTCGGCCTTCCCGGATTCCGCGCGAAGCAGCTGTCCACCCATTACTTCCGCCACTACACCTCCGACCCGGAGCAGATGACCGACCTTCCCGCCGGCATCCGCTCCGAGCTCGTCGCCGGCCTCCTGCCGCCGCTGCTCACCGAAGTCCGCCGCCTGGAGACCGACCGTGGCGACACGATCAAGTTCCTCTGGCGTCTGCACGACGGCGCCCTCGTGGAGTCGGTGCTCATGCGCTATCCGGGGCGCATCACGCTGTGCGTGTCCAGCCAGGCCGGCTGCGGCATGAACTGCCCGTTCTGCGCGACCGGACAGGCGGGGCTCACCCGCAACATGTCCACCGCGGAGATCATCGAGCAGATCGTCCGCGCGAACCGGCTGATCGCCGAGGGCGGGCTCGGCGGCAAGAAGGCCGACGACCACAGCATGGAGCGCGTCTCGAACATCGTCTTCATGGGCATGGGCGAGCCGCTCGCCAACTACAAGCGCGTCATGGACGCGGTGCGCAGCATGGTCGCCCCGCAGCCCGACGGGCTGGGGATGAGCGCCCGCGGCATCACCGTGTCGACGGTGGGCCTCGTTCCGGCGATCAAGAAGCTCGCCGACGAGAACATCCCCGTCACCTTCGCCCTCTCGCTGCATGCTCCGGACGACCATCTGCGCGACGAGCTCATCCCGGTGAACTCCCGCTGGAAGGTCGACGAGGCCCTCGACGCGGCCCGCGAGTACTACGAGAAGACCGGCCGCCGGGTCTCGATCGAGTACGCCCTGATCAAGGACATGAACGATCACGCCTGGCGCGCCGACCTCCTCGCCGACAAGCTCAACGCGCGCGGACGCGGCTGGGTGCATGTGAACCCGATCCCGCTGAATCCCACGCCCGGGTCCATCTGGACCTCATCGGACAAGGACGTGCAGGACGAGTTCGTCCGGCGGCTCAACGACGCCGGCATCCCGACCACACTCCGCGACACCCGCGGCAAGGAGATCGACGGCGCCTGCGGGCAGCTCGTCGCGACGACGGAGGACGAGGCCGCCTCGGCGGCCATGGGCTGATCTGTCGGCATCCCAACCTGTGAGCCGCTCGCAGGCCACTTCCACGGGATGCACAGGAGCGTTTTCATACGGTTGAGGGATGCCCTATTCCGTTCACCGACCCGGGCGACTCGACTCCCAGGGACGGATCGTCCTCGACAGCGACCCGAACGCCGACACGGACGACCTCGAGTTCCTGCGCGAGTTCGAGCCCACCGGCGCAGACCTGCCGACGAGTCCGCAGGGCGACCCGCGGACGGACGAGACGCCTGACCAGCACGCCACCACACGGCCCGTTCGCGAACCGCGGGAGCGGCGACCCCGACGCGTGCGCCGTCCGCGCACGCCCGGTTCGCGCCTGCGCACTCTGGCGATCCTCGGCGGCGCCGAAGGGGAGATCCTCG
>NZ_JAPSJA010000389.1 GCF_031178525.1 Microbacterium sp. | reverse complement strand
GGATCATGATCACGGTCACCGGCAGGGACGCCAAGCCCGCGAACGTCGCGGAGAATCCGACGGTCTCCTGCAGGAACACCACGACCGCGAAGCCGTTCAGCGCGAGCGCGGCATACACGAAGGTGGTCGCAAGGTTGCCGGCCCAGAAGTTGCGGATGCGGAACAGGTCGAGCGGCATGACCGGATCCGCCGAGCGCCGCTCCCGCAGCAGGAAGCCTGCGAACAGCACGACGCCGACCGCCAGCCCGCCGACGACGAGCGGGTCGCCCCAGCCGAGCCGCGAGCCCTCGATCAGGGCGAACACGATGCCGCCGAGGCCGAGGGCACACAACGCGCACGCGATCAGGTCGACCCGCGCGCCCGGTTTGCCCACATCGGCGGTCTGCAGCCCCGCGAGCAGCCACAGCGTGACGCCGATCGGCAAGACGTTGATGAGGAAGGCCCAGCGCCAGGACGCGAGATCGATGAACAGTCCCCCGATCAGCGGTGCGACGAGCATCGCCGCGCTCGTCGAAGCCGTCCAGGCCCCGATCGCGCGGCCGCGCATCGCCTCCCCGAAGTGCGTCGTGATGAGCGCAAGGGAGCTCGGCACGAGCAGCGCGCCCGCGATTCCCTGCAGCGCTCGCGCGACGACCGCGAACTCGATGCCGGGCGAGGCCGCGATGGCGACCGACGTCACCAGGAATCCGAACAGGCCCACGCGCAGGATGACCTTGCGGCCGTACAGGTCGCTCAGCGACCCCGCGACCAGGATCAGCGCTCCCAGCGTCACGAGGTACGCGTTCACGACCCACTGCTGTCCCGCCAGGCCGCCGCCGAGGTCCTCCCGGATCGCCGGCAGCGCGACGTTCACGATGCTGCCGTCGAGGAAGGACACGAACGACGCCAGGATCGCGACCGCCAGCACGCGTCGCCCGGTCGGGTCCATCCGCTCATCCGTCACTTCTGCACCCTAATCCCGTCGGGCGTGCCAGGGGCGGCGGATCGGCAAGCGCTTCCCTTGCCGGGCGCTGTGCCGTTGACTGGAGGCAGGATGCACCCGCCCACGGGGAGGAGCGACATGACGATGCCGGGACCCATATCGGACGACCGAGAGGTCGAGGAGCTGTCCGCCTCCGAATGCTGGCGGCTGATCGAGAGCGGCGGCATCGGACGTCTCGCGGTCACCCACGTCGACGGCGGGCCCGACATCTTCCCGCTCAACTACGTCGCGCACCAGGGCAAGCTGTACGTGCGCTCCGGAGCAGGACGCAAGCTCCGCAGCGTTCGTGACCATCCCGCCGTGGCCCTCGAGGTGGACGGTGAGGAGGAGGGGTTCTACTGGAGCGTCGTCGTACGCGGGAGCGCCGCACTCACCGAGGTCGACTCTGAGATCCTGGCCTCGGGCGCCCGCCACCTCATCAGCGACGATCCCGAACACAAGCCGCACGTGGTGCGCATCCAGCCCGCCACCGTCACGGGACGGCGATTCGCGAGGCGGTCCCCGGCCGACGCAGGGCGCCCTGTGCCGCGCAGCATTCCGCACCGAGCGGATGCGCCGGGCCGGCCGAAGCCGATCCCCCACTTCCCGCCGGCCTGGGAACGGTAGACCCGCGCTCAGTCCACCCGGCCGGCACGGAACGCCTCGGGCACGACCTCGGCGTGCAGGCGCCCGAGGATCTCCGCCTGCTCGCGCGATCGCTCGGCGAGGTCGACGAACAGCTGCCGCGGCAGACCGAGGTCGGGGGCGAGCTC
>NZ_JAPSJA010000130.1 GCF_031178525.1 Microbacterium sp. | reverse complement strand
AGGGGAGAGGCTCGAACCAGGACGTGAAGGGCACGTCCGGAAGAGGAGGGCATCATGCTTCGCGGACTCGCGAACCTGAACGTCGTCGCCGACGACATGACCCACGCGCTCGACTGGTACACGGGCGTCTTCGGCGAGCCGCCGTACTTCGTCCGTCCCGAGCAGGGCGAACCGCAGTATGCGGAATGGCGGTTCGGTGACGACGAGGACGAGTTCGCGCTCATGAGCAGCGCGTTCCGGCCGAGCCTCGCCGAGCCCGGGGGAGCGCTCGCGTACTTCCACGTCGACGACATCCGTGCGGCCGCCGAGTGGATGGCAGGGCTCGGGGCGCGCGCCGTGGATCCCGTCATGGAACGCGGCGGCGGGTTCTGGACCGCATCCTTCGCCGACCCGTTCGGCAACCTGATCGGCCTGATGCAGAGTCCGCACTGGCGGGACGCGCACACCTGAGGCACGTGGGCGGCGCGGGCCCGCAGGGTGTCAGACGGTGCCGTACAGGCGGTCGCCCGCGTCGCCGAGGCCGGGCACGATGTAGCCCTTCTCGTTGAGGCGCTCATCGAGCGCACCGAGCACGAGCGTCACGTCGCGGCCGTCGACCTGCTTCTCGATCGCCCGCACGCCCTCGGGGGAACCGAGCAGGCAGACCGCGGTGACGTCCTGGGCACCGCGCTTGAACAGGAACTCGATCGCTGCTCCGAGCGATCCGCCGGTCGCCAGCATCGGGTCGAGCACGAAGCACTGGCGGTCGCTGAGGTCGTCGGGAAGGCGCTCGGCGTAGGTGACGGGCTCGAACGTCTCCTCGTTGCGTGCCATGCCCAGGAAGCCGACCTCCGCGGTCGGCAGCAGCTTGACCATTCCCTCGAGCATGCCGAGGCCGGCGCGCAGGATCGGCACCACGAGCGGCCGCGGGTCGCTGATCTTCACGCCGGTCGTCTCGGTGACGGGAGTGGAGATCTGCACCGGCTCCACTCGCACGTTGCGCGTGGCCTCGTAGGCGAGCAGCGTCACGAGCTCCTCGGTGAGCTGGCGGAACACGGGCGATGACGTGTCCTTGTCGCGCAGCACCGTGATCTTGTGCGTGATGAGCGGGTGGTCGGCGACGTGCAGGCGCATGGCACAAGGCTATCCGGTCGCCATCCGGCATCCCCCTGGGAGCGGCCGCACGGCCCTCGCGTTCGCGCGGCGACCGGGCCGTCGTGCGCGCCGTAGGCTCGACGCGTGAATCCGGATCCGCGCGACGCTCTGGCCGTGGGCCGCGCGCTCGAGCTGGCCGCCGAGGCGGCCGCTGCGGGCGAGGTCCCGGTCGGCGCGCTCGTGATCGACGCGCGCGGGCTCGTGATCGGCGAGGGACGCAATCGACGCGAGGCCGACCACGACCCCTCGGCGCATGCCGAGGTCGTCGCGATGCGCGAGGCGGCGCGCGCGATCGGGTCGTGGAACCTCGAGGGCTGCACGCTCGTGGTCAGCCTCGAGCCGTGCGTGATGTGCGCCGGCGCGCTGCTGCAGGCGCACATCTCGCGTGTCGTGTTCGGCGCATGGGACGAGAAGGCCGGCGCGGCCGGATCCGTGTACGACGTCGTGCGCGACCGTCGCCTGCCGTACCGCGCGGAGGTCGTCGGCGGCGTGCGCGAGGCGGAGGCGCAGGCGCAGCTGCGCGCGTTCTTCGAGGCCCGGCGCTGACAGCCGGCGCTGTCATCCGGCGATAGCGTGAGCGCATGCTGATCGCCGCGGTCGTGTTCGCGGGCCTCGCCGCTCTCGTCCACGTGTACATCTTCGTGCTCGAGACCCTGCGCTGGGAGGCGCCCGCGACCCGGCGGATCTTCGGCACGAGCGAGCGGGACGCGCGCATCACGAAGCCGCTCGCGGCGAACCAGGGCGTCTACAACCTGATGCTCGCGATCGTCACGATCGTCGGCATCGCCCTCTCGGTCGCCGTGCCCTCCGCCGGCACGGCGCTGATGCTCGCCGGCACCGGGTCGATGCTCGGCGCGGCGCTCTACCTCGCCGCCACCGACCGCACGAAGCTGCGCCCCGCCACGACGCAGGGCACGTTCCCGCTGCTCGCGGTGCTCTTCACGACCCTCGCGCTGGTGCTCGGGTGAGCCGAACCGACACGGCGACCGGGCGGAGCGCCTCACCCTACGAGCGAGCGCTCGGCGGGCGCATCACCGAGCTCCACCCGACGCTTCAGCGCTACTTCGCCTCGCTGCCGGACGGGCACGTCGGCCGCGGCGAGGGCGTGTTCGACCGTGCGGGATCGACGCATGGGTGGCTGCGGCCCGTCCTGTGGCTGCTGCAGCCGTTCGGCGCCGTCTACGCCGGAGCCGAGACGGCCGTCCCGTTCCGGATCAGCAACCGCCTCGCGCGGGGCAGGGTGGCGAGCGAGCGCCGCTTCGGCTTCGTCCGCGGCGAGTGGATCATGCGCGACAGCGTGGGTATCAACCGGCACGGTCGTCTCGTCGACGAGGTCGGCGCTCCCGCGGTGGTCGTGGCGAGCTTCGATCTCGACGTCCGTGATGGCGCGCTGCTCCTCACCAGCCGCGCCGTCGGCATCCGGGTCGGCCGTCTGCGGCTGCGCCTGCCGCGCGTCGTCGCGCCCGTCGTCCGCCTGCGGGAGGCGTTCGACGAGCGCAGCGGCGAGCAGGCTGTCCGTGTGAGCATCGATGCGCCCGTGATCGGGCGGATCTACGAGTACCGGGGGCGCTTCCGGTACCGGATCGAGGAGGTCGGATGACGAACGGTCACGTGGTGCTGGCGGGTTCCTCCGGATTCATGGGCACGTACCTCGCGGGGCGCTACCGTGCGGCGGGGCGAAAGGTCGTCACGATCTCGCGATCGGGAGCGGACGTCACCTGGGACGACGAGGAGGGCATCGCCGCGGCCGTCGACGGTGCGGCGCTCGTGATCGGCCTCGCGGGGAAGAGCGTCAACTGCCGATACACCCCCGAGAACCGGGCGGAGATCCTCCGCTCGCGAGAGGACACGACGGCGGCTCTCGCCCGCGCGATCGCGGCAGCGGAGAACCCGCCGCCGCTGTGGGTCAACTCGTCCACCGCCACGATCTACCGCCACGCGGAGGACCGCCCGATGACCGAGAGCGGCGGCGAGCTCGGCAGCGGGTTCTCCGTCGAGGTGGCCAAGGCGTGGGAGCGGACGCTTTTCGCGGAGGCGCTGCCGGCCACGCGTCGCGTCGCCCTGCGCAGCACGATCGTGCTGGGCGATGGCGGCGTCTTCGGCACCCTGCGCACGCTGGCGCGCTTCGGCCTCGCCGGCGCGCAGCATGACGGCTGGTGGCCCGTGAGCCGCGCGCGCCGCGAAGCCGGCACGGCGCACTACCCGGGTGCACGTCGCGGGCGCCAGCGGTTCAGCTGGGTGCACATCGAGGACGTCGCGCGCATCATCGACTTCCTCGAGGAGCATCCCGCGCTGGAGGGGCCGGTGAACGCCGCGTCGCCGCATCCTGTCGACAACGTGACGTTCATGGCGGCGGTGCGCAAGGTGCTCGGCGTGCGCTTCGGCATCCCGA
The DNA here is from genome assembly GCF_031178525.1 of Microbacterium sp. GTDB lineage: Bacteria > Actinomycetota > Actinomycetes > Actinomycetales > Microbacteriaceae > Microbacterium. The sequence continues at coordinate 3,674 of NZ_JAPSJA010000130.1, read as the reverse complement.
CGCCGCGCTGGATGCTCGAGATCGGCGCGATGCTCATCCGCACGGAGACCGAGCTCATCCTCAAGAGCCGCTGGGTCCTGCCCGAGCGGCTCACGGCCGCCGGCTTCGACTTCCGCTGGCCCGAGCTCGAGGGAGCCCTGCGCGACATCGCGCGACCCTGACTGGCGGGCGGCCCGCCGGCGCCGTGTCAGTCGTCGCTCGAGGCGAGACCCCGGTGGGCCGACAGCAGCGTGATCTCGGGGCGCTCGGCGAGCAGGCGATCCGCCTGATCGAGCACGTCGCGCACATGTGCGGCCTCCGCCGCGACGACAGACACCCCGATGCGGGCACGCCGATGCAGGTCTTGATCACCCACCTCGGCGGCGGCCGCTTCCGTCCGCCGGCTGAGGTCGGCGAGGATCGGCCGGATCACCGAGCGCTTCTCCTTGAGGGAGCGCACGTCCCCCAGCAGCAGGTCGAACTCGATCCAGCCGATCCACATGGCGTCACGCCGGGAGGTGGGGGAGCACTTCCTCGCCGAGGTAGGCGAGCTGGTCGAGGTCGGTCATGTCCATCAGCTGGAAGTACACGCGCTCGGCGCCCAGCTCGACGAGGCGCGCGACCTTCTCGATGATCTCGGGCGCCGATCCGCAGATGTTCGTCTCGCCGCGGAAGGAGGACAGGTCCTGGCCGATTGCTCGGGCGCGGCCGGCGAGCTCGACGTCGTTCGGTGCGGCGAGCGTCGGCAGCGCGACCGAGAGCTTGAGCGTCTCGGGGTCCCGCCCGGCCCGCTCGGCCGCGGCGAGGACGCCCGCGAACTTGTCCGCGATGACGGCCTCGGGCTGGAAGCCGATGTTGAACTCGGCGGCATGCGCGGCCGCGAGCGCGGGAGTGCGGCGCGGTCCGCCTCCGCCGACGATCACCGGGATCCGCGGCTGCGTCGGCTTCGGCAGGGCGGGCGCGTCGGTCAGGTCGTAGTGCGCGCCGTGGAACGAGAACGTCGAGCCCACGGGCGTCGCCCACAGCCCGGTGACGACCTGCAGCTGCTCCTCGAGGAGGTCGAAGCGGCGCGCGGGGAACGGGATGCCGTACGCGCGGTGCTCGGCCTCGAACCAGCCGGTGCCGAGACCGAGTTCGGCGCGACCGCCGGACATCTCGTCGACCTGTGCGACCTGGATCGCGAGGATCCCCGGGTGACGGAACGTCGCGGACGACACGAGCGTGCCGAGCCGGATGCGCTCTGTCTCGCGCGCGAGGCCCGCGAGGGTCGTCCACGCATCGGTCGGTCCCGGCAGACCGTCGCCCTCGCCCATCGCGAGGTAGTGGTCGGAGCGGAAGAAGCCGTGGAAGCCCAGCCGCTCGGCGGTCTGCGCGAACACCCGCTGGGTGTCGTAGCTCGCGCCCTGCTGGGGCTCCGTGAAGACGCAGTACTCCATCGTCATCGCCGCGCCGCCGCTCAGTCGGAGGACTTCAGGATGACGGCCTCGGTCGGCAGCTGCTCGGCGTCGACGGGGCGGTAGACATCGGGCTCCAGGTACACGATGCGCGCCGTCGGAACGGCCTCCCGGATCCGCTTCTCCACCGCGTTGATGTCGGAGGCCACGTCGCCCAGGAGCTTGTCCTGCGGCACGCCGACCTTCGCGGCCACGAGCAGCTCCTCGGGGCCGACGTAGAGAGTCTTGATGTGGATGAGCTTGTCGACCTCGGGGCCCTTCTCGATCGCCGCGACGATCTTGTCGAAGTCGGCGGGCGTCGCGCCCTCGCCCACCAGCAGGCTCTTCGTCTCGATGCCCAGCACGATCGCGACGAGGATCAGCAGCACGCCGATCAGGAGGGTGCCGAGTGCGTCGAAGAACGAGTTGCCCGTGATGATCGTCAAGCCGACGCCGAAGAGCGCGAACACGAGGCCGAGCAGCGCCCCGACGTCCTCGAGCAGCACGACGGGAAGCTCGGGCGCCTTCGCGCGGCGGATGAACGACACCCACGACTGGCCCTTGTCGCGCACGGCGTTGCTCTCGACCACGGCCGTGCGCAGCGAGAACGACTCCAGGACGATCGCGACGACGAGGATCACGACCGGCAGGTACTGCCACTGCGGGTCGAGCTCGTGCGGGTGCGTGAACTTCTCGACGGCCTCGTAGATCGAGAACAGGCCGCCGAGAGAGAACAGGATGATCGACACGACGAACGCGTAGACGTACCGCTCCCGGCCGTAGCCGAAGGGGTGCTCGCGGTCCGCCGCCTTGCGGGCGCGGCGTCCGCCCAGCATAAGCAGCAGCTGGTTCCCCGAGTCGGCGACCGAGTGGATCGCCTCGGCGAGCATCGAGGCGGATCCCGACAGGAACCATCCGACGAACTTCGCGATCGCGATGCCCATGTTCGCCAGGAACGCCGCAAGGATCGCCTTGCCACCGCCGTGTGCACTCATGCGCACCACTCTATTCAGCCGACGGTCGCTCCTGCGACGATTCCCGGAGGGCCTCCGCCCGGAGCAAATAGGCTCGAGCCATGCCTGAGACCCTGCCCTCGCTCGCGTTCCTCGGTGCCGGTTCGATGGGCGGCGCGATCCTGCGCGGCGTCGTCGCCGCCGGCATCCCCGTCGACGGCGGGATCCTCGCGACGAACCGCACGGCCGAGAAGGCCGCCGAGCTGGCGGAGCTTGCCGGCGTGCGCAGCATCGCACTCGAGGACGAGCCCGACGCGAACGCGCGCGCGGCTGGGGAGGCGCGCGTGCTGCTCATCGGGGTCAAGCCCGCCATGGTGCCCGACCTGCTGCGCGAGATCGCGCCCCACGTGCGCCCCGATGCGATCGTGATCAGCCTCGCCGCCGGCGTCACGCTGCGGACGTTCTCGTCCATCCTGGGCGAGGGGGTCACCGTGCTGCGGTCGATGCCGAACACGCCGTCGCTCGTGGGCCGCGGCGTCACTGGGCTGGCGGCGGGCGAAGGAGCATCCGGCGAGGCGGCGGGGATCGCGCGTCGCCTGTTCGAGACCGTCGGCACCGTGATCGACGTGCCGGAGGACCGCATCGACGCGCTCTCGACCATCTCGGGCTCCGGTCCCGCCTACGTCTACCTGCTGATCGAGGAGCTCACGCGCGCCGCCAGGGACAGCGGCTTCGACGAGGCCGACGCCCGGACGATGGCGGAGGGGACGTTCATCGGGGCGGCCGCCCTGCTCGAGCAGACGGGGGAGGAGCCCGCGGAGCTGCGCCGCCGGGTCACGAGCCCCAAGGGCACGACCGAGCGCGCGGTCGCGGTGCTGCAGCGGGCCGACCTGGGGGGCGTCTTCCGTGAGGCCGCCGCAGCCGCGCTCGCCCGTGCGAAGGAGCTCGCGGCAGAGTCCGCGTAGCCCGGGTCAGCGATCCAGGGCGGCGAAGCGCTCGACGTCGACGTTCGTCCCCGACACGATGATCAGGTCGTGGTTGGTGACGACCGTGTTCGCCTCCGCGTAGCGGAACGGCTTGCCGGGGCTCTTGATGCCCACGACCGTGACGTTGTACTTGGTGCGAACGCCCGACTCGTTCAGCCCCACTCCGCGCACGAACTTCGGCGGGTACATCTTCGCCAGCACGAAGTCGTCGTCGAAGCGGATGAAGTCGAGCATGCGGCCGCTGACGAGGTGGGCGACGCGCTCACCGGCCTCGCGCTCGGGGTAGATCACGTGGTTCGCACCCACGCGGGCGAGGATCTTGC
>NZ_JAPSJA010000388.1 GCF_031178525.1 Microbacterium sp. | reverse complement strand
CGCGAGCCTCCTGCGGCGCATCCGGACCGTCGTGGTCCTTCAGGAAGCCGGGCATGCCGGTGAAGGCATACTCCACGTCCTCGATGGGCTCGCGGCTCGCGATCGCGACGCCGTTCCACTGATTCAGGCCGTGCGCCTCGACGTGATAGCCCGCGGCCTCGAATTCGGCGTAGGGGAACTGCTCGGGCTTGCACTTGATCTCCTGCATCGCCAGCACGTCGATGTGCTCGCGCTCGGCGAAGGCGACGATGCGCCCCACGCGGGCGCGGATCGAGTTCACGTTCCAGGTGGCAAGCCGCATGGACTCCAGCCTAGGACGGGGCTCCGACGTCCACGCGCGCCAGGCGACGCCGAGAACCGCCTGCCCGCGGCGACATCACCCGGCTCCGTCGGCGGTGCACCCAGGGGTTCGTCCGCTGCGGGGCCCACTTCTAGACTTGCCCTCATGGCCGCATCCACGCCCCACCTCGAAGACGACCGCCAGGCGCTCATCCGCCTGATCCAGGACGAGGCGGTGTTCCACGGCGACTTCACCCTCTCGAGCGGCAAGAAGGCGACGTACTACGTCGACATGCGCAAGCTCACGCTCGATCACCGTGCGGCCCCCGCGATCGGGCGCATCATGCTCGACCTGATCGCGGACATCCCCGACGTCGTCGCGGTCGGCGGCCTGACGCTGGGCGCCGATCCGATCGCCAACGCCGTGATGCACGAGTCGGCGCGCACGGATCATCCGCTCGATGCGTTCGTCGTGCGCAAGGAGCCGAAGGATCACGGGCGTGGCCGGCAGATCGAGGGCGCGGACGTGAAGGGAAAGCGCGTCGTGGTGGTCGAGGACACGTCGACCACCGGGCAGTCGGCGCTCAAGGCCGTCGAGGCGCTGCGGCGCGAGGGGGCGGAGGTCGTCGCGGTCGCGGTGATCGTCGACCGCTCGACCGGCGCGCAGGCCGCGATCGAGGCCGAGGGCCTGGAGTGGCGCGCCGCGATCGGCCTGGCCGACCTCGGCCTCGACCCCCAGTGACCGGGCGGATGCCCATGCCGCGCTACGCACTCGCCCTGGATCTGGGCGGCACGAAGCTCGATGCGGCGCTCGTCGCCGAGGACGGCACGGTTCTCGCCGCCAGCCGTAATCGCCGCCCCACGGGCCCGTCCGCCACGACGGCCGACCTCGACGCGGCGATCGCCGCAACCGCCTCGCACGCCCTCGCTCACCTGCCGGCCGGCGCGGAGTTCGCCGGCGTGGGGATCGGCAGCGCGGGCCCGATCGATCGCATCGCCGGCGCCATCCATCCCGTCAATATGCCGCAGCTGCACGGGTATGCCCTCGCCGGCATGGCGCACAGGGTGGCGGCAGAAGCCCTCGGACGCGATGACCTCCGCACGCGGCTCGGCCACGACGGCGGGTGTCTCGCGCTCGCGGAGTCGTGGATCGGCGCGGCGGCCGGAACCCGTGCGTCGCTGTCGATCGTCGTGTCGACCGGCGTCGGCGGCGGCATCGTGATCGACGGCACGCCGATCGGCGGCGCGTCGGGCAACGCCGGGCATCTCGGTCAGACCGTGATCGGCGACCTCACGCTCGAGCAGATCGCCTCGGGGCCCTCGAGCGTCCGCTGGGCGCAGGAGCACGGGTGGGCGGGGGAGACGGGGGAGGACATCGCCCGCGATGCGGCCGCGGGAGACGGGACCGCCCGCGCGGCGATCGAGCGCTCGGCCGCGACCGTCGGCCTCGGCCTCGCGAACGCGTCCACGCTGCTCG
>NZ_JAPSJA010000387.1 GCF_031178525.1 Microbacterium sp. | reverse complement strand
GGCTTCGAGTCGGGGCATGCGTACGGCAAATCGCTGCGCACCGTGAAGTCGTGCGTCGGGTCGACGTGGTGCCGCTACGGCGTGCTGGATTCGGTCGGCATGGCCGTCAGGCTGGAGCTGCGCTACCGCGGCCTGCGCGCCCCGCACAAGTTCAAGCTGGGCGTCTCGGGCTGCGCGCGCGAGTGCGCCGAGGCCCGCGGCAAGGACGTCGGCGTGATCGCGACTGAGAACGGCTGGAACATGTACGTCGGCGGCAACGGCGGCTTCACACCGCGCCACGCGCAGCTGCTCGCCGAGGGCCTCTCGGACGAAGAGCTGATCACGGCGATCGACCGCTTCTTCCAGTACTACATCCGGACGGCCGACCGCCTGCAGCGCACGGCGCCCTGGTTCGAGGAGCTTGAAGGCGGCATCGACGAGCTGCGCCGCGTGATCTTCGACGACGCCCTCGGGATCTGCGCGGACCTGGATGCGCAGATGGCGCGGCACGTGGCGGGTTACGAGGACGAATGGGCCGCGACGCTGCGCGATCCGGAGAAGCTCAAGCGCTTCGCGTCGTTCGTCAACGCGCCCGACACCCCGGATCCGTCGCTCGCGTACGTGCCGGAGCGCGGACAGTTGCGTCCCGCGCTCCCCGAGGAGCGCGAGGCGGCCGCGGGCGGCGCCGTCCTGATCGCCGGAACCACGCTGGAGGTGCGCCGATGACCGTCGCCGAGCAGACCGTCGCCGAGCGGACCGTCGCGGAGCGGACCCTCGCGGAGCACAGCATGGGCGAGCAGGCCGTCGCCGAGCGGACAGCTGCCGACACCGGAGATCGCTCGCGTCGAGGCGCGCCGCGCGGGTGGGTGCGTGTGTGCCGCGTGACCGACCTCGAGGTCGAGCGCGGCCGCGCCGCGCTGCTGGGCGGCCGGACGCAGATCGCGCTGTTCCTGCTCGCCGACGGCACGGTGCGCGCCGTGTCGAACTACGACCCCTACGGCGGCGCGCACGTCCTCTCGCGCGGGATCGTGGGGACGAAATCACTCGGAAACACGTCACAACCGTCTGGAAACACGGTGCTGTCAGACTCGGCGCACGACGCGTCGCGCGATCCGGACGCCCGCGAGGAGATCCCCACGATCGCCTCACCCCTGCACAAGCAGGCCTGGGACCTCCGCACCGGAATGGTGGTGGAGACGCAGGGCAGGGATCCGCGTGACATCGCCGTCTTGCCCGTCGCGGTGCGCGACGGCGAAGTGCTCGTCAAGTGGGAGGAGACGCAGTGACCACGATGTTCGGTCTGTCGCTCGCCGGTCGCGACGTGCTGTTCGTCGGCGGCGGATCCGTCACCGCGCGCCGCCTGCCGCGCCTGATCGAGGAGGGTGCGGTCATCCGCGTCGTCGCGCCGGCGCTGTCGCCGGAGACCTCCGCGCTCGTCGAACGACACGGGCTCACGTGGATCACGCGCGGTGTGCGCGAGCACGACGTGGACGGGGCATGGCTCGTGCATACCGCGACCGGAAGCGCCCGCGTGGACGCGGACGTCGCCGCGTGGTGTGAGCGCACGCGGACCTTCTGCGTCAACGCGTCCGACGGCGCGCACGGCTCCGCCCGCCTGACCGCCGAGACGCGCTCGGGCGACGTGGTGGTCGCGGTGTCCTCCGACGCGGGCGTCGATCCCCGCCGCGCGGGACGTGTCCGCAACGCCATCGCCGGTCTGCTCGAGCGCGGCGCTCTGCCCGTGCGACGTGTGCGCGGCACGGCGCGCGGTCGCGTCGCACT
>NZ_JAPSJA010000013.1 GCF_031178525.1 Microbacterium sp. | reverse complement strand
CGCACCTCGGACGAGCAGCTGCCGCGCGCCCTCCTGCGTTCGCCCTGCCGCCGGGGTGCTCCACCACCATCCCTGGAGCGCACCCATGTCTCGTTCACTGCACGGCGGCCGTCACGAACTCGGCCAGAACTTCCTTCATCATCGCCCCACGATCGATCGCATCACGACGCTCGTCGCATCGACAGACGGAGCGATCCTCGAGATCGGCGCCGGCGACGGCGCCCTGACCCGCTCGCTCGCCTCCCTGCGGCGACCCCTCACCGCGATCGAGATCGACGAGCATCGTGTGCAGCGGCTGCGTCGTGCGCTGCCGACCGTGCGCGTCCACCACGCCGACGCGCTGCGCCATGCGCTGGACGCCGCGGTGATCGTCGGAAACGTGCCCTTCCATCTCACCACTCCGATCCTGAAGCGCCTGCTCGCGTCCGCGCGCTGGCGGCACGCGGTGCTGCTGACCCAGTGGGAGGTCGCGCGCAAACGAGCGGGCGTCGGCGGCGGCACGATGATGACCGCACAGGCCGCGCCGTGGTTCTCGTTCGAGCTGCACGGCCGCGTGCCCGCCTCCTGCTTCACTCCGCGTCCCGCGGTCGACGGCGGCGTGCTGTGCATCGCTCGTCGGGGATCGCCGCTCCTGCCCGTGGCGCAGCGCAGAGCCTACGAGCGGTTCGTGGCCGCGGTCTTCACCGGCCCGGGCGGTTCTCTCGGCCGCATCGTCCAGCGCGCGAGGCGTACCGATGCGGCGACCGTGCACCTCGCTCTGCAGCGCGCCGAAATCGGACCCGGCGCGCTCCCCCGGGACCTGCGGCCCGAGCAGTGGGCCGCGCTGTGGGCGGCCGTACGGTGAGGCGTCGCCGGCTCGGCACGGGGCGGCGGCGCTGCCGTCGCGCCGGGCCGGGCGGCGCCGTCTACCCTGCGGGCCGCGCGCCGCCTCGCTACAGTGACCGGATGCCGAGCGCCCGCGACATCGTCACGTTCTCCGACAGCCCTCCCCCGCCCGGCGCCAGCCCCTGGGTGCACGGCGCCGAGGAGCGCCATGGCGATGTCGTCATCGCGGATCCGGATCCCGCGTGGCCCGAGCACTACGAGCGGGTCGCCGCCCTGGTGCGCCGTGCGCTCGGCGCACGCGCGCTGCAGCTCGAGCACGTGGGATCCACGTCCGTCCCGGGACTGCCGGCGAAGCCCATCATCGACATCGACCTGATCGTGGCCGACCCGGCGGAGGAGGCCGCGTGGTTGCCGCCGCTCGAGGCGGCGGGGTTCGAGCTGCGGGTGCGCGAGCCGTGGTGGCACGAGCACCGATGCCTGAAGCTCGGGAAGCCGCTGACCAACCTGCACGTGTTCGGGCCCGACGCGCCGGAGCCGTGGCGGCACCGCATCTTCCGCGAGCACCTGCGCCGCGACGCGGTCGATCGCGACCGGTACGCCAGGGTCAAGCGCGAGGCAGCCGTCGCGGCGAACCTGCACGGCGAGACCGTGATGCAGTACAACGCCCGCAAGTCGGCGGCGATCCGCGAGATCTACGCGCGGGCCTTCCGCGGCGCCGGGCTGGCATAGCGGGCCCGCACCTCCTGTGACCGGACCATGTGGCATGAACGAGACCACATGATCCGTCCCGTTCGACCCGTGTCGTCTCGTTCACGCGATGTGGTTCGGCGGAAGGGGCGCCGAGGTCGGCGAGCGCCGGGGCCTGCGCGATGTCGGCGGCCGATGACAGGATGACCGCATGAGCCTTCCCGTCCTCGGTGTCGTGTTCCGGCCGCAGTCCCCACCCGAGTCGCTGCGCGAGATCGTGACCGCGGTCGACGAATCGGGCGTCGCCGAGCTGTGGTTGTGGGAGGACTGCTTCCTCGAGGGCGGCATCTCGACCGCGGCGGCGGCCCTCGCCTGGAGCGACCGCGTCACGATCGGCATCGGCCTGCTGCCGGTCCCGCTGCGTAACCCGGCGCTCGCGGCGATGGAGCTCGCCACGCTCGAGCGCATCGCGCCCGGGCGGCTCATCGCGGGCCTCGGTCACGGCGTGCTGGACTGGATGGGCAAGGTCGGCGCGCGCGCCGAGTCGCCGCTGACCCTGCTGCGGGAGTACACGACGGCCGTGCGCGCGCTGCTCGCGGGCGAGACCGTCGACGTCGCCGGTCGCTACGTGACGCTGGACGGCGTCGCGCTCGACTGGCCGCCTCAGGCGCCGCCGCAGCTCGTGCTCGGCGCGACCCGTCCCAAGACGCTGCGCCTCGCGGGAGAACTCGCCGACGGCGTCCTCCTGACGGGAGAGGAGGACCTCGACGGGCTGCGTGCCGCCCGCGCGATCGTCGAAGAGGGGCGCGCTTCCTCGGGGCGCGAGGGTCGTCCCCGCGTGATCACGTACGCCGAGGTCGATCCGTCGCGATCCGACCTGCGCGGAACGCTGCTGTCCCTGGCCGAGGATCTCGCCGCCGCCGGCGCGGACGCGGTCGCGTTCCACGGCACGGCGTCGTCGCCCGACCCGCGACCCTTCCTCGACGCGCTCGCCTGACGGCATCCCGCGCTGAAGCGCGGCACCGGCACGCCGCGAGCGGCGACGAACGCCCGACCCCGCGGGGATCAGCCCCAGGGCGAGACGCCCTCGCCGGAACGCATCGGACGCAGCCCGGCCGGCGGCCACGGCAGCTCGAAGGTCTCGTACGGCACGTCCACCGCGCCGAAGTCCTCGGTCTTCACGACCACGCGGCCGGGGCGCCCGTCCGGCGACGCCGGCGAGACGTCCACGATCCGCACCCGGACCGGGTCCGCCGCGTCCCGCTCGAGCATCCACGGCTCCGCGAGCCACGACAAGCCGACCTCTTCGAGGGCCTCCTCGGCTTCGACCCACTCCAGCGGGCCGCTGACATCCGCACCGAACAGCGACACGGCGACCCAGTCGTCGCCCTCGGGGCGGATCCACCCGATCAGCTCGCGGTCCGAACCCCGGCGGTGCGCGATCCAGTCCGCGGGCAGGGCCGACACGACGTCAGGCTCGCACGAACAGGTAGCCGCGCGCGCCGTCGAAGCCCGCGATCTTCAGGCCGCGGCCGAGCTGCTCCTCGATCCGACCGCGCAGCGCGGTGCGCCACTCGTGGGCGGCTGCGGGGTCCTCGACGCGCATGGTCTCGATGTCGCGCGGGATCTGGACGCTCGCGACGATCGCGTCCTCGGCCGGGGGCTTGGCGATGTCCGCGAGTGCCCACTCGACGTCGAGCCGGTCGCTCTCGTCACCCGCGTCGCCACCGCCGAAGATCCCGTACTGGTTGACGGCGTAGCCGGTCACGCGCGCGCCGAGCACGGTCAGGAAGAAGTGCGCGTTGCGCGCGACGAGCGGATCGAACGTCCACGTGATGTTTCCGACCTCGCGCGAGAACGCCCACTGGCGCTGGTGCTCCTTGAGCTCGCGGCCCCAGCCGCGGCCGCGGTACTCCGGAAGCAGCGCCGTGATGTGGGAGTGCATCGTGCGGCGCGCGGGGACGCCGAAGAACGCGATGGACGCGCCGACCATGCGCTCTTGGCCGTCCTCGTTCTCGAAGATGCCGACGACGTAGTTGCCCGACTGCTGCAGCGCGCGCAGCGTGCCGGCATCGATCGTCCGCTCCGACCGGCGGAGCGCGTCGAGAAGCTCCTGCGCCTGGATGATCAGCTCTACGGTGTCGAGATCCCGGATGGTTCGCATGGGATCAGTCTCGTTGTTTTCCGAGGCGGTCGCACGCGCGGGACCCGCCCGCGGAGCCGTCGCCGCTCAGCGCGCGATGCCCTCCAGCACGTGGATCGCGGCCGCGAGACCGTCCTCCGCGCGGATCGCGGCGCCGACCGCCTCGGCACGTTGCGCGTAGGAGGAATCGGACGTGAGCTGCTCGAGCCGTGTGGCGAGGAGCGAGGCGAGGCGCCGCGGCGCGACCGGCGCAGGGCCGACCCCCAGCGCCTGCACGCGCGCTCCCCAGAAGGGCTGGTCGCCGAGGAACGGGACGACGAGCGTGGGGCGCCCGGCGCGCAGTCCCGCCGCCGTCGATCCGGCCCCGCCATGGTGCACGACCGCCCGCATCGACGGGAAGATCCGATCGTGCGGAGCGCCGTCGATCATCAGCACGTCGTCGGACGGCGCATCCGCCTCCGCGATGCCTCCCCATCCCGTGGCGATCACGCCGCGCAGACCGGTCGACGACAGCGCCGCCAGGATCGCGTCCCTGCGCTCGCGCGCACCCTTGCCGAAGCCCATGGATCCGAAGCCGAGATACACCGGCGGCTCGCCCGCGTCCAGGAAGCGACGAAGGCGCTCTGGCATCTCCCATTCCGGGGCGTCCAGGAACCAGTAGCCGGTCACGTGCGCCGTGGCGGGATAGTCGGCGGGCACGGGCACGACGTGGCGGCTGAACGGGTACAGCGTGTGAACAGCGGATCCGTCGGGGGCGCGCAGCGGATCCGCGAACCGTCCGGCGCGACCGGCGAGCCCGATCTGCGCACGGAAGTCGTCGATCATCCGCCCGTACAGGAGCGTCGCTACGCGTCTGAACGCGTACGTCGCACGATTGCCGCGCGACCCGAAGGACGCGCCGCCGAAGAACGGCATCGGGAAGGCACGGGTCGGCGTGTAGATCGGAAGCGGGATCGACAGGACGCCCGGCACGCGCAGCGCCTCCGCCAGCTGGGGCCCCGCGAGGCTCTTCGGGTGGGAGATGATGACATCCGGTCGCACGTCTCGCGCCGCGTCCCACGTCTCGCGCATCTGGCCCCGCATGGCGCGGGTCATGACGCGCAGCGTCGTGAGCGCGTCGCGAGGACCGCTCAGCTCGGGGAGCACCTCCTGCACGAGGCGGAGCATCTCGGAGCCCGCGGGATGCACGTCCGCGTCGCCGGCCAGGTCGTCGAACCCCTCGGGAATGGCCAGGTGAGCCTCGTGCCCCGCCGCGACGAGCGCGCGCGCCAGCGCGGCGTACGGCTGGATGTCACCCCGGGTGCCGAAGGTCGTGATCAGGACGCGCATGGTCTCCTCCGTCCGTCCGACCGCGCTCGCGATCGGCCGCCGACCAGGCTTCCCGGCACACCTGGGATGAGAGTACGCCTCCGCCGCTTCGAAGGACACCGACCGCGCCTCGACCCTCCGCAGCGCCGATAACCTGAACGGATGGGTGGGAGAGACGACAGACGCAGGCTGACGAGATCCACCCCGAAGTGGCTGACGGTCGCCGTGCTGGCATTCACGGGCCTGTGCTCGGCCTACATGTTCACGCTTGTCGTCCCGATCCAGGCCGAGCTGCCGCATCTGCTCGACGCCGACCGCAACGACACCGCCTGGGTCGTGACGATCACGCTGCTCGTGGCCGCGTGCGCGACGCCGATCTCGGGGCGACTGGGCGACATGTACGGCAAGCGCCGGATCGTGCTGGTGCTGATCGGCGCGCTGATCGTCGGATCCGTCGTCGCGGCGCTCGCGGGCGGGATCGGCGGGGTCATCCTCGGTCGCGCCCTGCAGGGCGCGACGACCGGCGTGATCCCGCTCGGCATCGCGATCATGCGCGACGTGCTGCCGCCCGCGCGTCTCGGCACCGCGGTCGCGCTGATGAGCGCGACGATGGGCGTCGGCGGCGCCGTCGGCATGCCCGCCAGCGCACTGATCGTCGAGCACCTCGACTGGCACGTGCTGTTCTGGCTCGCCGCCGCGCTGGGCGTCGTCGCGCTCGTGCTCGTGGCGCTGTTCGTGCCGCCGAGCACGCTGCGCACACCCGGGCGGTTCGACTTCGTCGGCGCGGCCGGGCTCGCGGCGGGACTGGTCGGGCTGCTGCTCGCGATCTCGCGCGGCGCCGACTGGGGCTGGCTGTCGCCCGTCACGCTCGGATCCGGCATCGGCGGGGTCGTGATCCTGCTGCTGTGGGGCTGGTATCAGCTGCGGGTCGCGGAGCCGCTGCTGGACCTTCGGGTCGCGGCGCGGCCGACCGTGCTGTTCACGAACCTCGCGGCGATCGGCATGGGCTTCTCGCTGTTCGGCACGAACGTGACGCTGCCGCAGCTGCTCGAGCTGCCCGTCGAGTCGGGGTCCGGCCTCGGGCAGACGATGTTCGTCACATCCCTGATCGTGATGCCGTCGGGCCTCGTGATGATGATCATCTCGCCGCTGTCCGGGTGGCTCGAGCGCAACCTCGGCGGACGCTTCATGCTCGCGTTCGGCACCGGCGCGGTCGCGGTGTCGTACCTGTTCCTGCTGCTGTGGTCGAGCGAGGTGTGGCACCTGCTCGTGGCGAACATCCTGATCGGCGTGGGCGTCGGCTTCAGCTTCGCGGCCATGCCGATGCTGATCATGCGCGCCGTGCCGTCGCACGAGACGGGAGCCTCGAACGGCATCAACGCGCTGTTCCGCTCACTCGGCACGTCGATCGCGTCGGCCGTGATGGCCGCCGTGCTCGCCTCGCTGACGATCGATTTCCAGGGCACCCCGGTTCCGACGCACGAGGCGTTCGACGTGTGCTTCTGGCTCGGCGCCGGGGCAGCGGTCGCGGCGTGCCTGCTGTCGCTGCTGATCCCGCGCCATCCGCACGTCGAGCACGCGTCGATCCCCGACCGCGACTGATCCGGATCCTTCCCTCCCGCGTCCGCGCGGAGCAGACTGAGCCCGTGCCGTCGAACGGCGGCCGGATCGGAGGACGAGGATGTCTCACACGTACAGCGTCAGCGAGATCGTCGGATCATCGCCGGACGGGACGGATGCGGCGATCCGCGGCGCCCTGGACAGAGCGGCCGTGACGATCCGCAACATCGACTGGTTCGAGGTGATCTCGACGCGCGGTCACGCGGATGAGTCGGGCGTGCTGCACTTCCAGGTCACGCTCAAGGTCGGCTTCCGCCTGGAGGATCCCGCCTGATCAGACGGTCGCGAACGGGTCTTCCGGAGCGTTCCACGCCGCCTCGTGCGGTGAGCGCTCCCGCACACGCCGGGAGCGGATGAGCATCGCCGCGCCGAACGCGATGCCGGCGAGCGCCCACACGACGACGATCGTCGCGAGCCAGTTCGGCTCGTGCGTGTGAGCGACCGCCCCCACCTGCCAGACGCACCGCAGCCCGAGCGGCAGCCACGAGAGGGACCGCTCTGCCTGCACGCTCTCCGGAACGACGTCCTCTCCCATGTACACCTCGAGGGGCGGCTCCGAGCCCGTCGCGGTGCATCGGTCGAAGGGCGAGCCGCGGAGCGCATGCGCCGCCGTCAGACCGATGACCGTCACCGCCGTCACGGCGCCTGCAACGAGCGCCACGATCCCCGAGCGCCCTCCCGGCGAGAACGCCGCGCGTGCGGGCAGGATGATCCGCGCCGCGCAGAGCGCGGACGCCGCGAGCCACACCGGGCCGGCGACGAGGAGATAGCCCACCGGCCCGAGCATGGCGCCGAGCAGGCCGCCGTAGGCTCCGCCGAGGATGCTCCCGTCCGCGATCGCCCCGACGACCGGCAGCAGCACGCCGACCAGCGCGGCCGCGCCGAATCCGGTCGCGGCGGCCGACAGCGCGAGCGCGGGAACGTCCGGGGCGGGGTGGCGCCGGATCACGATCGTCAGCCAGACCGCGCCGACCAGCGCGACCGGCACGGCCAGCGCCGCGAGCGTTGCGGGCAACCCGTGTCCGTCGTCGAGCAGCGCGGCGACCGCCGCGCCGAGCAGCGTCGGTGCGCCGTAGACGACGAGGGCGAAGGAGGCGGTGCGCGTCCAGGCCACCCGCCGTGCCTCACGCTGCATGCCGCCAGTCTGACGGAACTCTCGTCAGAGGTGGCGCAGGTCGGCGTCGATCGCCGCCGTGGTGCGCAGCAGCGCGGGCAGGTGCTCGTCGCGCAGGCGCTCCAGCGGGACGAGGCTCGACGACGTCGGGATGTTGACCGCCGCGACCACGCGACCATCGCGGCCGTGCACCGGCGCCGCCACCGAGCGCAGCCCGGGCTCGAGACCGGCCTCCACGATCGCCCAGCCCTGCGCGGCGATCCGGTCCAGCTCTGCCGCGAACGCGGCATCCGCCGGACGGTCGGGGCGGCCCGCGAGCAGCACGCGGCCCATGCTCGTGTCGCGCGCCGGGAAGCGCGTGCCGATCTGGATGCCGACGCTGAGGATGCGGCGGACCGGCACGCGCGCGACGTACACGATGTCCTCCCCGTCGAGCACCGCGGCCGAGACGCTCTCCCCCACCTCGCGCGACAGCCGCTCGAGGTGCGGCTGCACGACCTCGGGCAGGGACAGCGCGGACAGGTAGCTGAAGCCGAGCTCGAGCACGCGCGGCGTGAGCTCGAAGTCGCGCCCGAGGCTGCGCACGTACCCGAGGTGCTCGAGCGTGATGAGGAACCGCCGCGCGGCCGCGCGCGTCACATCGGCGCGCACCGCGACCTCGCTCAGCGTGAGACGCGGATAATCCGCGTCGAACGCCCGGATGACCGCGAGGCCGCGCGCGAACGACTGCACGTACTCGCGGGGGTCGGGCTCGGCGCGAACCGGGTCGGTCATCCGGTCACTCTCTCACGGTCGCTCAGCGCTCCAGCACGACGGCGAGACCCTGCCCCACGCCGATGCAGAGCGTCGCCACCGCGACGCCGCCGCCGCGGCGCTTCAGCTCGTGCGCCGCGTGGCCGAGGATGCGGCCCCCCGATGCGCCCAGCGGGTGGCCGATCGCGATCGCGCCGCCGTGGATGTTGACCTTCTCGGGGTCGATGTCCCACTGCCGGATGCACGCGAGGCTCTGCGAGGCGAACGCCTCGTTCAGCTCGACGACGTCGACATCCGCCCACGTCCTGCCCGCGCGGGCGAGGGCCTTGTTGGCCGCCTCGACGGGCGCGACGCCGAAGACGTCGGGCTCGTTGCCGTGCACGCCGCGGCCCGCGATGCGCGCGAGCGGCTCGACGTCGATCGCGCCCTCCGCGCCCAGCAGCACGGCCGAGGCGCCGTCGTTGATCGACGAGGAGTTGCCCGCCGTGACGGTGCCGTCCGTGGCGAACAGCGCCTTCAGGGTCGCGAGCTTCTCGACGCTCGAGCCGTCGCGGATGCCCTCGTCGCGCGCCAGTTCGGCGCCGGCGACCTGCACGATCTCGGCGTCGTACATGCCGTCGGCCCACGCCTTGGCGGCCAGGTCGTGGCTGCGCACCGAGAACGCGTCCTGATCGTGGCGCGAGATGTCGTAGATGGCCGCGAGCTTCTCGGCGCTCTCGCCGTTCGAGATGGTCCACTCCGCCCGCAGCGCGCGGTTGGTCATCCGCCAGCCGATCGCCGTGTTCCACATCGTCTGGTTGCCGACGGCGGGGAACGGCTTGGCGGACTTCTCGACAACGTACGGCGCGCGGCTCATCGACTCGACGCCGCCCGCGAGCACGATCCGGTGGTCGCCCGCCTCGATCGCGCGCGATCCCTGGATGACGGCCTCGACCGACGACCCGCACAGGCGATTGACGGTCACGCCCGGCACGGTCTCGGGGAACCCGGCGAGCAGCGCGCCGAACCGGGCGACGTTGCGGTTGTCCTCGCCCGCCTGGTTCGCGTCGCCGAAGATCACGTCCTCGATCAGCGCCGGGTCGAGGCCCGTGCGCTCGACGGTCGCCCTCATCACGGTGGCGGCGAGGTCGTCGGGGCGGACGCCGGCCAGGGCGCCGGCCGCCTTGCCGAACGGCGTGCGGACGGCGTCGTAGATGTACGTGGTGGTCACTGTCGCTCCTCCGTCTGGTCCTGCAGGGTGAGACCGGTGAGCTCCTCGAGCCCTTCGATCGTGTTGTCGCCGAACAGCTCGCGCACGCGGAAGCCGTCCTCCGTCACATCGAACACCGCGTGGTCCGTGTAGACACGCGTGACGCAGCCGACGCCCGTGAGCGGGTAACTGCACTCCGCGACGAGCTTCGACTCGCCCTGCTTGGTGAGCAGATCGGTCATCACGAACACCTGCTTGGCGCCGATCGCAAGGTCCATCGCGCCGCCCACGGCCGGGATGGCACCGGGCGCGCCCGTCGACCAGTTCGCCAGGTCGCCCGTCTGGGACACCTGGAACGCGCCGAGCACGCACACGTCGAGGTGGCCGCCGCGCATCATCGCGAACGAGTCGGCGTGGTGGAAGTAGGCGGCGCCCGGCTGCGCCGTGACGGGCTGCTTGCCGGCGTTGATCAGGTCGGGGTCGATCCGGTCGGCGGGCGGCGCCTCGCCCATCCCGAGCAGACCGTTCTCGGTGTGCAGGATGATCTCCTGGTCGGCGGGCAGGAAGTTCGCGACGAGCGTCGGAGCGCCGATGCCGAGGTTCACGTACGAGCCCTCGGCGATGTCGGCGGCGATGCGCGCGGCGAGGTCGTCGCGGCTGATGCGGGTGGTCACTGGTTCGCTCCTTCCAGCGGGCGGCCCTCGATGTCGACGTTGCCGACGAACGCGCCGTCCTTGAGCCAGCGTCGTGGGCCGACGGCGACGACACGGTCGACGAAGATGCCGGGTGTCACGACGTTCTCGGGGTCGAGCGATCCGAGCTCGACCGTCTCGTCGACCTGCACGATGGTGGTCGCGGCGGCGGTCGCCATGATCGGCCCGAAGTTCCGCGCGGTCTCGCGGTACACGAGGTTTCCCCAGCGGTCACCCTTCAGCGCGCTGATCAGGGCATAGTCGGCCTTGATCGGGTACTCGAGCACGTAGCGGCGGCCGTCGATCTCGCGCTCCTCCTTGCCCTCGGCCAGCTGCGTGCCGACGCCGGTGGGCGAGAAGAACGCGCCGATGCCGGCACCGGCCGCGCGGATCCGCTCGGCGAGGTTCCCCTGCGGCACGAGCTCGAGCTCGATCTCGCCCCCGCGGTACAGGCCGTCGAAGACCCAGGAGTCGCTCTGCCGCGGGAACGAGCAGATGATCTTGCGCACGCGCCCCGCTGCGAGCAGCGCCGCGAGCCCCGTGTCGCCGTTGCCCGCGTTGTTGTTCACGATCGTCAGGTCGCGCGCGCCGTGGGCGATCAGGGCGTCGATGAGCTCGACGGGCTGACCCGCGCGCCCGAAGCCGCCGATCATGATCGTCGAGCCGTCCTCGATTCCGGCCACGGCGTCCTCGACGCTCGCGACGGTCTTGTCGATCATCCGGCCTCCTTGCTGGCGTGGTTCGCTCTGCGAACACCCGTGCGCTTTACGCACACATCGTACTCCTGTGGATGCGGTCGGCGCCAGTGGTAACCGAAGCCCGGCTCGCGACCTGCATACCCCACGCGGCTCGGCGCGCGATTGTCAAGATGATTCCGGATGACGCCGAGCGCGAGTGCAATGAGGGCATGAGCGACGAACCCACCACCGAAGCCCTGACCTTCCAGCCCACGACCGCGATCGTGACCGCATCCGACTCCGGGATCGGTCGCGCGACGGCGGTCGCACTTGCCCGCGCCGGCATGGACGTCGGCGTGACATGGCACTCCGACGAGGAGGGCGCGAAGGAGACGGCGCGGCTCGTCGAGGCCGAGGGCCGCAAGGCCGTGGTCGCCCAGCTCGACGTGAGCGACATCCCCGCGTGCGGCGACGTGGTCGACCGGATGGCCGAGGAGCTCGGCGGGGTCGACGTCTTCGTGAACAACGCCGGCACGGGCGACAGCGTGCCGTTCCTCGACGTCGACCTCGAGGGCTGGCGGCGCGTCGTGGCGACGGATCTCGATGGGGCCTTCGTCGTGATGCAGCGCGCCGCACGGCTGATGGCCTCCCGTGGGCGCGGCGGCCGGATCATCGGCGTCACGAGCGTGCACGAGCACCAGCCGCTGATGGGCTCGTCCGCGTACGACGCCGCGAAGCACGGCCTCGGCGGACTGCTCAAGACCATGGCGATCGAGCTCGCCGAGCACGGGATCACGGTGAACGCGGTCGCTCCGGGTCTCGTGGCGACGCCCATGACGGGGATCGACCCCGGCGAAGCGGAGCAGACGCACCGTCCGGGCATCCCGCTCGGTCGGCCGGGCGTCCCGGAGGAGATCGCGGCCGTGATCGCGTTCCTCGCCTCGCCCGCCTCGTCGTACGTCACCGGCGCCAGCTGGCCCGTCGACGGCGGCATGCTGCAGATGGGCCCGATGGCGGGCGCGGCGCTCGAGAGCGACGACTGGCGCCGCATCTGACGCCCGGCGGCGCCGCTCGCATCCGATCCGGGATGCGGGCGCGCATCAGTCGAACAGGATGACCTGGCGCACGGCACGGCCCTCGGCGAGCTCGTCCATGGCGTCGTTGATCTCGTCCAGACGGATCCGGCGCGAGATCAGGCGCTCGACCGGGAGTCGTCCGGCACGCCACCACTCCGCGAAGCGCGGGATGTCGCGGGCGGGCACGGCCGACCCGAGATAGCTGCCGATGATCGTGCGGGCCTCGCCCGTGATCGCGAGCGGCGAGATCGACACGCGGGCCTCGGGATTCGGCAGCCCGACCGTCACGGTGCGGCCGCCGGGCCGCGTCGCCTGGAACGCCGTCTCGAACGCCCGCGGGTGCCCGGCGCACTCGATCGCATGGTCGGCCGTGACGCCGCGGTCGGCGACCTCGGCCGGGGTGTATGCCGCGACCGCCCCCAGCTCGCGCGCGAGCGCGAGCTTCTCGGGAAGGCTGTCGACCGCGATCACGTCGGCGCGCCCGTCGGCGATCGTCGAGATCAGGGCCGACATGCCGACGCCGCCGAGCCCGACGACCATGACCGTGTCGCCCTGCTCCGGCCGCACGGCGTTGAGCAGCGCGCCGCCGCCCGTCAGCACGGCGCATCCCAGCATCGCCGCGACCTCGGGAGGCACGTCCGATCCGATGGGCACGAGCGATGCGCGGTCGACGACCGCGTGGGTCGCGAAGCCCGAGACGCCGAGGTGGTGGAAGACCTCCTGGCCGTCTCGCGTGAGGCGCCGCGAGCCGTGCAGCAGCGTGCCGGCGTTGTTCGAGCGGGTGCCGTTCACGCATGGCAGGCGGCCGCCCGTCGCGCAGCCCGCGCAGTCCTCGCAGCGCGGCAGGAACGCCATCACCACGCGCTGCCCGGGCTCGAGGTCGGAGACCTTCGCGCCGGCGGTCACGACGGTCCCCGCGGCCTCGTGGCCGAGCAGCATGGGCGTCGGGCGCACGCGGTTGCCGTCGACGACCGACAGGTCGGAGTGGCACACGCCCGCGGCCTCTATGCGCACCAGCACCTCGGTCGGCCCCGGCTCGCCGAGCTCCAGCTCCGCGACCGTGATGGGCAGGGACGCGGCGTACGGCCGCTCCCGTCCGATCTCCTCGAGCACGGCTCCCGTGATGCGCATGTGCCGAATCTAGCGACCGGATCGCCGTCGCTCGACGTGCGCGCAGACACCGGATGTGCGTGAATGTGGTCATGGCGCACACTCCCGAGACACCGCCGGCGGCCGACCGCTCGCGCGAGGAACTGCTGCGCGTCCTGCTCGACACCGCGACCGACATCACGGCGCTGCGTGACGTCGACGCCGTGCTGCAGACGATCGTGCGGCGCACGCGCGCGATCGTGGGCACGGACATGGCGTACTTCGCGCTCACCGACGTCGAGGCCGGCGTGACGGCGATCCGGTACACCGACGGTGTCGCGACGCAGGCGTACCGCACGCTGCGTCAGCCCCTCGGAACCGGTGTGCTGGGGGAGGTCGCGCGCGGACTGGCGCCGTTCCAGTCCTCCGACTACCTGGCCGACGCGGCTCTCGTGCACGTGCCGGAGATCGATGAGATCGTGCGCGCCGAGGGTGTGCACGCGATCATGGGCGTCCCGCTCACGGTCGCAGGCCGGGTGATGGGCGCGCTCGTCGTCGCCGAGCGGCGTCCGCGCGTGTTCGCGCCGCAGGAGGTGTCGCTCGTCGACTCCCTGGGCACGATCGCGGCGGTCGCGCTCGACAACTCCATGCGGTTCGAAGCCGCCAACCGGCTCGCGGAGGACCTGGTGCGCCAGCAGCAGCGCAGCGCGTCGGAGCTCGCCCTCATCACGCAGGTGCTGGAGCTTGACGACCGGCTGATGGACGCCGTCATGGTGACACCCGACGTCGGGCGCGTCCTCGGCATCGGGCAGGGTGTGCTGGCGTGCGACCTGTGGCTGCGCGATCCGGACGGCGGCGTGCTCAGCGCGACGACGACGGATCCTGCCCCCGACGACGCTCCCGGATCCGTCGCCGTCACGGCGGCGGGCGAGCGGCTCGGCGTGCTCGCGGCGGGGCGGGCGCTCGACGCCCCCGCGCAGGCGCTGCTCGAACGCGTGGCCGTGCATGTCGCGCTCGCGCTGCTGTTCGCCCGGGCCGAGGAGGACGCGGATCTGCGGCTGCAGTCGGAGGTGCTCGACGACCTCCTCGAGCGCACCGACGTTCCGCGCGAGCGACTCGAACGGCGCCTGCAGCGCTGGGGCCTCCAGCCCGGCGAGCCGCTGTGGTCGGTCGTGATCGAGGCTCCCGACACCGACCGGCGGCGGCGCCTGCAGGTCGTGCGCGCACTCGGCACGCGCTCGGTCATGATGGCCGCGCACCACGACCACCTGTGTCTGGTGACCGCCGACCCCGACTGGGAGCGGCGCCTGCGCCCGGTGTTCACGGCGCACGGCTGGCGGCTGCGCGCCGGCCTCGGCGGGCCGACCTCGGACGTGCGCCGGCTGGGCGACGCCCATCGCCGCGCCGAGCTCGCCCTGGGGTCGCTCGCGACGCTCGGACGCGACGGCGTGCTCGACGGCGCCGAGCTGGGCCTGCTCGGCGCCCTGCTCGACCTCGCCCACCGCGGCGACCTGCCGCAGAGCCTCACGTCGGCGATCGACCCGCTGCGCGAGTACGACCGCACGCGCGACGCCGACCTCACACGCACGGCCTACGTCTACCTCGAGACCGACGGCAACGTCGCGCGCGTGGCCGAGCTGCTTCACCTGCACCGCAACACCGTGCGCCAGCGCCTCGAGCGCATCGGCGCGCTGCTCGGCCCCGGGTGGGACGTCTCTCCCCGGCGCCTGGAGACCCACCTGGCCCTGCGGGTGCTCGAGGCGGAGGGCCGATCCTGACGCTCGGTCGCCCGTCAACCGAACTGAGCCGCCCCCGCGGTTCTTCCTAGACTCGACGGATGGCGCGCACCCGAGCGCCGGATCGGAGAGCGCCGCGACGGTGACATCCCGCCCGACCCGCACGTGGCAGCGCCTGGCTGCGCTCTCCTGGTGGCACCCCGCTGTCACGGGCTGGCTGCGCCTGACCATCGCGGGGATCTGCATGGTGGCGCTCGTGCACCGGCTGCTGTGGGGTCTCAGCTCGAACACCATCGCGGGAGCGAACTTCCTCGCGTACCTGACGATGCAGTCGAACATCCTGTTCGCGTGCGTCTGGATGATCTCGGGTTTCGACGCGCTGCACAGGATGACGGATCCGCGCTGGCTGACGGTCGCGCGCACCGTCGCGCTCAGCTGGACGACGACCGCCGGCATCGTCTTCGGGTTCCTCGTCTGGCAGGCGGGCGAGCGGGCGATCCGGATCGACGTTCCCTGGTCTGATCAGCTGCTGCACTTCTGGGTGCCCGCTCTGGCGCTCGTCGACTGGGCCTTCGCGGCCGGCCGGCGGCCGGCGCCATGGCGCGTGGTGCCGATCGTCCTGGCGTACCCCCTGCTGTGGGGCGGCGCGACGATGTGGCGGGGGTCGCTGATCGGCTGGTACCCCTACTACTTCCTCGACCTGCGCCAGGTGAGCGGACCGGGGGAGTTCGCGCTCACGAGCGGCGCCGCGCTGGGGGTGTTCGCGGTCGTCTCGGTGGCGCTCGTGCTGCTCAGCCGGCGCCGTCATGCCCGGCTCTCGCGGCGCTCGTCGCCGCGGTCAGTCCGGCGAGCGGAACAGCTCGAGTGAGGCGAGCGCCCGTGCGACGGCGTCCTCGTCGGAGAGCTCGGCCCACTGACGCGCGGCCTCTCCCCCGACCCGGCCGACGAGGATGTTCTCTCCGATCGCCGGCTTCAGGTTGATCCACGTGCGGATCGGCGCGGCGTCATCCACGACGTGCCACAGGGCCGCGTCGGTCTGCCAGAAGTCCTCCTCGAACCGCAGCCAGATCGTCTCGATGTCGCCCATGCCGAGTGCGGCGATCGCACCGCGGTGGGAAAACGGCAGCGGCGGCTCGAATTCGATCCCCTCGTCCTGCAGAACTCCGAGCGGCGTCGTCAGCACCACGCGGTCGAAGGACATCGCCTCGCCTGTCCCCAGACGCAGGCTCACGCCCGAATCGTCGTAGACGACCCCGACGACGGTCGTGGAGCGGGCGACCTGAAGCCCGTCCAGCAGTGACTCGACGAGCGCCCCGGGGTCGGACGTGATCGCCGTGGGTTCCCGCGGCGGGAGCCCGGGCGGGAACCAGCTCGACAGGTCCGCCGCGTCGGCTCCCGACGTCGCGGCCAGCAGTGCCAGGAAGGCCGCCGTGACGGGATCATCCGGATCCGCCCCCGACTCGGCGAGGGCATCCGCGAGCGACGGATCCGATGCCCGCGGCGCGGCCCATGCGATGGCGGCCTCCACCGGATCGGCCGACGGCGGGGTGATCTCGCCCTCGCCGGACATCGCGGCCTCGCCCTCGAGCGGCGCGGTGTCGATCTCCAGCGCACCAAGACGGATGCCGAGTGCGGAATCGTCGTCCGTGAGCAGCCAGCCGCCGAGCTGAGGGGGGACGGGCCAGCCGTCGCCCGCAAGCGTGTGCAGCCGTCCCCCAACCCGATCCCGGGCCTCGATCAGGCTCACCTCGAACCCGGCCTGCTCGAGACGCCGGGCGGCCACCGCGCCGGCGAGACCCGCCCCGACCACGGCGATGCGCTCTCCGTCGACGCCTGCGGCGCGAACGTCGTCGGCGGCGCGCTCGCCCGAGCGAAGGGCGGCGCTCAGCGTTCCCGGCTGCTCCCAGGTCGCCTCGCCCGCGAAGAACACGCGGTCCTCGACGGGCTCGGCGAGGATCGCGCGGTCGTCGGCGCTCGCGCCGGGCGGGGTGAAGCTGACCGCGCCGCGGGCGTACGGATCGGTCGCCCAGGCGCTGCGCGCGAACGCGGCCGGCGCGAGCGGGGCGGCTGTCGCGGCGCTGCCGGTGGGGGTCGGGCGCGGCGTGGACGGGGCCGACGTCGGCGGCGGCGTCTCGCCCGTGCAGGATGCGAGCAGGACCGCGACGGCGCCGGCGCCGGCGCCGACGAGGAAGGTGCGTCGCGAGATCCCCATCGTCACGCCACCCTATCCGGATGTCGCCGGCCCGGCCTCAGCCGGCCTGACGCCGGGTCCGGTGGCACGGCGGGACGGCACCGGACCCGTCACCGCCCTTTCCCGAGCCGCAGGAACCTGTCGCGGTGACGGTCACGGCGGGGCGACGCGTGCTCGGCCGGGCCGGTCGGACCGGCGACGCGCAGGATCGCGCGGGCCAGCACGGCGTCGGGGTCGACGCCCGTCCACCGCAGCGACCGGCGGGCGCTGTCGTCCGCGCGCATCTCGACGAGCGCGGCGACCTCGCTTTCGGCGCGCGCCGCGATCGGGAACCAGGGCAGCGCCCCGCGCCACGCCTTGAACGCCACGAGCAGCACCTCGTGCCGCTGCTCGACGTGTGCGCGCTCGTGCGCGATCACCGCCGCGAGCTCGTCCTGATGCAGGCCGTCCAGCAGGCCCTGCGACAGCACGGTGACGGATCCGACGCCGCGCGGCAGGCAGTACGCCACCGGAGCCGCGTCGTCGAGCACGCGCGTGCGCGCCTCCGTCGGATGCGGCGCCGAGAGCAGGTTCAGCAGGGCGAGGTGCCGGCGCCGCTGCCGCTCGAACTGCACGACCGTGATGACGAGGTGCACGAGCAGGTACGCGGCGAGCGCGCCCGCCAGCAGCGCGCCCACCAGCGGGACGTCCGGCAGCAGCGCGCGACCGGCGAGCAGCACGGCTCCGATCATCGAGAATCCGCCGGCGAGGGCGATCAGCTGCCACAGCAGCAGCGCCCATCCGGGCCATCGGGCGGGCCACGCCGCCCCGGACAGCAGGATCGGCACGGGCCACGCGAGCAGGACCGCGATCAGGATCAGGACGGCCGCCTCGGCCAGGTCCTGCAGATTCATGCGATCAGGCGGCGCCGGCGAGGAGGCGCCGCAGAACCTCGGCGTCCTCGGGCGTGACTCCGCCCACGAAGCGCGCGAGTACCGCGCTGCGGTCTCCCGCGTCGCCCAGAACCTCGTGCATCAGCTCGGCCACATGGTCGACCCGGCTTCCCGTCGCCTGGTAGCGGTGCGGTCTCGCTGAGCGGTCCGACGCGACGAACCCCTTCTTCTCGAGACGGGACAGCACGGTGAGCAGGGTCGTGGCGGCGAGCTGGCGCCCCTGCTCGCGCTCGAGGTGCTCCTGCACGTCGTACGCGGTGAGCGCGACGGCGTCGCTGTCCCACAGCACGTCCATCACGGAGCGCTCGAGTTCGCCCAGACTGCTCATGCCGCACCCCCTTCTGTTCGCTCTGCGCCGGTTCCTCCGCGAGGAACGGCAAGGTCTGCTGTCTCCAGAGTACGGGACTTCGCTGATTCGTAGAACTAGTTCGACGTCGAGCCGAAATAATTCGACCTCGCGTAGAACTACTTCTACGGTGCGTAGAATTGCGGCGCCGGAGCATCTTCGGCATCAGACCGAGGCCTCCTCACACGACCGGGCCTCGCGGCAGGGAGGCTCCCATGGATCCGCTCGACATCGCCCGCTGGCAGTTCGGCATCACGACCGTCTACCACTTCCTCTTGGTGCCGCTCACGATCGGCCTCGGTGTGGGCGTCGCGATCATGCAGACCGCGTGGGTGCGCACGGGCGACGAGCGCTGGCTCCGGATGACCAAGTTCTGGGGAAAGCTCTACCTGATCAACTTCATCCTGGGCGTCGCCACGGGGCTCGTGCAGGAGTTCCAGTTCGGCATGGCCTGGAGCGAGTACTCGCGCTTCGTCGGCGACGTGTTCGGCGCCCCGCTCGCGATGGAGGGCCTGCTCGCCTTCTTCGTGGAGTCGACGTTCCTCGGAGTCTGGATCTTCGGCTGGGGCCGGCTGCGCAAGGGCGTCCATCTTGCGGCGCTCTGGCTCGCTGTGGGCGCATCGTGGCTCTCGGCGTACTTCATCATCGTCGCGAACTCGTGGATGCAGCACCCCGTCGGCGTCGAGCTCGACGCCGACGGCCGCCCCGTCATGACCGATGTGTGGGCAGTGCTCGGCAACAACACGGCGATCGCCGCGTTCACGCACGTGATCTCCGGCGCCCTGCTCGTGGGAGGCATGTTCCTGCTCGGCATCGCCTGGTACCACCTGTGGCGCCGTCGCCGCGACGGCATCGACACCGTGGGGCCGGATGGCCGCGTCGTCGTCGGCTCGCACCCCGAGGTCGCCGGACGCGACGAGAAGGACCACAGCGTGTGGCTGCGCTCACTGCGCATCGGCGCCGTCGTCGCGGTCGTGGGCTTCGGCGCGCTGACGATCACGGGCGACTTCCAGGGCAAGCTCATGTACGAGCAGCAGCCCATGAAGATGGCCTCCGCCGAGGCCGCCTGCCACACCGGCTCGTCGTTCTCGATCCTGTCCATCGGCGACCCCGGCGCCGAGGACTGCGACAGCGTCCAGACGCTGATCGAGGTCCCCGGCGTGCTCGGCTGGCTCGGCAAGGGCGAGTTCGGCGCCGAGATGCCGGGCATCGACGACCTCGAGCCGCAGTACGTCGAGCTCTTCGGCGAGTCCCTTCCGGACGACCCGCGTCTCGGCGCGCACGCCGGCAGCGAGATCGACTACGTGCCGCCGATGTGGGTCACGTACTGGGGCTTCCGCCTGATGATCGGGCTCGGCGCACTGGCGGCGGGCGGGGCGGTCGGCGCGCTGTGGCTCACACGCAAGGGGACGGTGCCGTCGTCGAGGTGGATCATGCGCCTCGCGCTGCTGGGCATCTCCACCCCGTTCCTCGGCAACATCGCGGGCTGGATCTTCACCGAGATCGGGCGCCAGCCGTTCGTCGTCGCCCCCAACCCGACCTTCTGGGGCAGCGATCCCGTGTTCATGTTCACGGCGGCCGCGGTCTCGCCCGGCACGACCGTGGGCGAGCTGCTGTTCTCCGTCATCTCCCTGACCGCGATCTACGGCGCCCTGCTGGTCGTGCTGCTGGTGCTGATGTTCCGGTACGCGCGTGGCGGCGTCGCGGGTGCGATGCCCGACATGGAGCACGGCATCGAGCGCACCGACAGGGGGCCGGACGACCGCAGCCCCGACGAGAAGGACGACGAGGACCGCCACAGCGACGACGACGTCCTGTCGTTCGCATACTGACCCGGCCGCGAAGAGGAGACACCCATGGAACCGCTTGCCATCGTCTGGTTCATCGCGATCGGCGTGCTGTGGATCGGCTTCCTGCTGCTGGAGGGCTTCGACCTCGGCGTCGGCATGCACATGATCTTCAGCGCGAAGCAGGATCGCGACCGCCGCGTGATGCTGAACACGATCGGCCCCGTGTGGGACGGCAACGAGGTGTGGCTGATCACGGCCGGCGCCGCGATGTTCGCGGCGTTCCCCGCCTGGTACGCCTCGCTGTTCTCCGCGCTCTACGTGCCGCTCACGGTCACGCTGCTGGGGCTCATCCTGCGTGCGGTCAGCATCGAGTACCGCGGCAAGATGACGGATCCGCGCTGGACGATGTTCTGGACGTGGGCGCTGGGGCTCGGGTCGGCGATCGTCGCGTTCTGCCTGGGTGCGGCCCTCGCGATCACGTCGACCGGGCTGCCACTCGACGAGTACGGCGACCGGGTCGGGCACCCGTTCGTGTGGCTGACGGCGCCGGCCGTGATCGGCGGGCTCGCGCTCGTCGGGTTCTCGCTGACGCACGGCGCGACGTTCCTCGCCCTCAAGAGCGATGGTCCGGTGCGCGAGCGCGCGGGCCGGTTCGCCGCGACGTGGGGTCCGCTGTGCCTCGTGCCTGCCGCCGTGTGGGCGCTGTGGGTGCAGGTCCAGCACGGCGGCACCGTGCTGTCGTGGGGGCTCGTCGTGCTCGCGGTCGTGGCGGCCGCGTTCGGCTGGTGGAACGCGCGCGCCCGGCGCGAGGGCCTCGCCTTCACGGGATACGCGGCGTTCATGCTGTTCGGGGCGGGGTCGATCTTCGCGGGGATGTTCCCGTACGTGCTGCCGTCGACGCTCGACCCCTCGCACGGACTCACGGTGGCGAACGCGTCGAACAGCCCGTACACGCTGGGCGTCATGACTGTCGTCGCGTGCATCGGGCTGCCGATCGTGCTCGCGTATCAAGCCTGGTCGTACTGGATCTTCCGCAAGCGCGTCACGCCGGGCGCCATCCCCTCGGCGCACGGCTTCCTGCCCGCCGTCCTGCGCGCGAAGTAGAACCCGGATGACCGCGACCCGGACGTCCGCCCGCCCGCCGCTGCGGGCGCAGCGCCCGAGCGCGCCGGTGACGGCCCGCATGACGAAGGCCACCGGCTTCGACCCCTGGGAGGTCGAGGCGGCGCGACCGAAGCGCGCCGCGACGCGCCCCGAGCTCGGACCGGTGCGGCCGGCGCCGATCCTCGCCCTCGGAGTGCTCGCGGCGCTGCGCGCCGTGGGGCTCGTGCTCGTCGCGGGGGCCGTCGCCGCGGGGATCGCCGGTCTGCAGCGCGGCGGGTCGGATCCGCGCGAGATCCTGCTGCTCGGCGCGACGGGCGCCCTGCTGCGCTCCGGATCCGGGTGGGCGACCGAGGTGGTCGCGCGACGGGTCGCGATCGCCGTCAAGCGCACGCTGCGGCGCGACCTGTGGCGCCGGATCGCGCGGGGCGCGCCCGGACAGGGGGAAGGCGGGCTCGCGGTGCTCGCGACCGACGGGCTGGACGACCTCGACGACTACTACGTGCGCAGCCTTCCGGCCATGATCGCCGCGGTCGTCGTGCCCGCGATCGTGGGTCTGCGGATCCTGGGCGCCGACTGGTTCAGCGCGGTCGTCGTCGTACTGACGGTGCCGCTCGTGCCGTTCTTCATGGCGCTGATCGGGCGCCACACGCAGTCGCGCACGGACGAGGCGCTCGGCGCGCTCTCGCGGCTCGCGGATCACCTCACGGAGCTCGCGCGCGGACTGCCGGTGCTCGTCGGCCTCGGCCGCGTCGCCGAGCAGGCGCGCGCGCTCGACGACGTGCAGCGCGCCTATCGCTCGCGCACGCAGGAGACGCTGCGCTGGGCGTTCCTGTCCGCCCTGGTCCTCGAGCTCATCGCGACGATCTCGGTCGCGGTGGTCGCGGTGTTCCTGGGCCTGCGGCTCATGGAGCGGACGATCCCTCTCGAGCCGGCGCTGCTCGTGCTGATCCTCGCGCCCGAGTGCTTCGCGGTCGTGCGCGACGTGGGGACGGCCTTCCACGCGTCGCAGAACGGCCTGTCGGCGCTGCAGCGCGTGCGGCAGATCCTCGCCCGCCCGCTCCCGCACCGATCGCCGGACGAGCGCCCGAGCAGGGAGACCGGTGCCGCCGCGCCCCCCGAGCCCGCGGCCGTCACCCTGCGCGGCCTCACCATCCGCCACCCCGGCCGTCCGGCTCCCGCGCTCGGACCGCTCGACGCCCGGCTCGAGGGGATCACGGCGGTGACGGGCGCGAGCGGATCCGGCAAGTCGACGCTGCTGGCGGCGCTCGCCGGCACCCTGCCGGCGGATGCCGAGGTGACCGGGTCCCTCGACGGCGCGGTGCGCGTCGCCTACGCCCCGCAGGCGCCGCGCGGCTTCGCCGGCACCCCGCGCGAGGAGCTCGCGCTGTTCGGGGCGCCGGATCCGGTCGCCGCGCTGGCCGAGCTCGGTCTCTCGGCCGCCGCGGATGCGGCGATCGCCGAGCTCAGCCCCGGAGAGCTGCGCCGCCTCGCGGTCGCTCGGGCGCTCGCGCGCGTGGACCGGGGTGCGACGCTGCTCGTGCTCGACGAGCCCACCGCCCACCTCGATCGCGTGTCGGCCGATCGCGTCCGCGACGCGATCCGGCTCCGTGCGGCGCGCGCGACGGTCGTGCTCGCCACGCACGAGCCCGAGACGCTCGCGCTCGCGGAGAGATGTGTGCGGGTGGACGCGACCGGCCGTCCGGGCGGCATGGACGCCTCCGCCTCCCTCGGCCGCTCGGTCGGCGATGCGGGTGCACAGGATCCGTCGGCGGTGCGAGCGGAGCTCGTCGAGACGGCGAAGCGGGTGCGCCGTCCCCAGCGGCCGCTCCTGCCCTGGGTCGCCGGCATCCTGCTCGCGTTCGTCGCGGTCGGGATGGGCCTGGCGCTCAGCGCCGTGTCGGGGTGGCTCATCGTGCGGGCGAGCGTCGAGGAGTACATCATGTACCTGCTCGTCGCGATCGTGGGCGTGCGCTTCTTCGGCATCGGCCGCTCCCTGGCCCGCTACAGCGAGCGGCTCTTCACGCACGAGGCGGCGTTCCGGATGGTCGACGCGCTGCGGCTGCGCCTATGGCACACGATCGCGGCGCGTGGTGCGGGGTCGCGCCGGCTGCTCGAGGGCGGATCTCCCGTCGACTACCTCGTGGTGCTGGCGGATGAGCTGCGCGACCTGCTGCCGCGCGTGATCCCGCCCCTCGCGGTCGGCGTGCTGTCCCTCGTCGGCGTCACGGTCACGACCGCGTGGGTGCAGCCGCACCTGACCGCCGCCGTCTCCGGGACGCTGACGACCGCGGCCCTCGCCGGCGCCGCGCTCTCGATCGCGGCCGCGCGAGGCGCGCAGCGCGCCCGGATCGCGGTCCGCTCGGAGATCGTGCGCGGCACGGCCGCCCTCTCCGCCGCGGCCGCCGACCTGCGCGGCAACCGCGTGGCCGACCGGGCGCTCGACGCCCTGGGCGAGGCGGACGGGCGCCTCGCCCGTGCCGAGCGGCGCGTTGCGTGGGGCTCGGGGCTCGGGGGCGCGGTCGTGGTGCTCGCCGCGACGCTCCTCGCCGTGGCGGCACCGCTGCTGTCGACCGGATCCCCGGCCGAGCTCACGTGCGTGATCGCGCTGCTCGCGCTCGCGACGCTCGAGCCGCTCGCCGACTTCGTCGCCGCCGCACACCGGCTGCCGGCACTGCTCGAGGTGCGGGCGCGGATCGCCACGCTGTCCTCTCGCCCGGATGGAGCGCCGGCACCGCGATCGGCACCCGCCGACGCCGATCCGTCGCTCGTGAAGGGCTCGGATCCGCTCCCCGCGTCGCCGATCGGACAGATCGCGCTCGACGCGCTCGCGGCCCGCTACGGCGACACCGCCGTCTTCGCCGGCGTCCACGGCGTCGCGCGCGCGGGCGAGTGGCTCGTGGTCGAGGGACCGAGCGGCTCCGGCAAGTCCACACTGCTGTCGATCGTGATGGGCGCGCTGCCCGCAGCCGCGGGCGCCGTGCGCGTCGACGGCGTGCCGCTCGTGGAGCTGGACGCGGACGCGTGGCGCTCGCGCGTCGCGTGGTGCCCGCAGGATGCGTACGTGTTCGACTCCACGCTCCGTGGCAACCTCCTGCTCGCGCGTGCCCGCGCGGATGCGCCCTCCGAGGCGGAGATGGTCGATGTCCTCGATCGCGTCGGCCTCGGTTCGTTGCTGCGCGCGCTGCCGCGGGGGCTCGACACGCGCGTCGGGCCGGGCGGCTCCGCCCTGTCCGGCGGCGAGCGTCAGCGCCTCGCCGTCGCGCGCGCGCTGCTGACGCGCGCGGAGGTCATCCTGCTCGACGAGCCGACGGCCCACCTCGACGCGCCGACCGCCGCCGTCATGATGTCCGACCTCCGCCGCGCGACCGCGGACCGCATCGTGCTGCTGGTGTCCCACCGT
This sequence comes from Microbacterium sp., assembly GCF_031178525.1. Lineage (GTDB taxonomy): Bacteria > Actinomycetota > Actinomycetes > Actinomycetales > Microbacteriaceae > Microbacterium. Next base: position 1,802 of record NZ_JAPSJA010000013.1, on the reverse strand, counting down.
GCCGACGACAGCCGCCCCGGCGACCGCGTGCTGACCCTCGGCTGAGCGCCCACGGTCATCGAGCGCCCCCGGGCAGGCGCTCAGGCGTCGGAGCCGAACACCTCGTTCGCGATGCGGAAGGCCGTGTTGGCCGCCGGAACCCCGGAGTAGATCGCCGACTGCAGGATCACCTCGCGGATCTCGTCGACGGTGAGGCCGTTGCGGATCGCAGCGCGCAGATGCATCGCGAGCTCCTCGTGGTGCCCGTGGGCGATGAGCGCCGACAGCACGGCCACCGACCGCGACCGACGGTCGAGGGCCGGACGCGACCACACGTCGCCCCACGCGACGCGCGTGATGAAGTCCTGGAAATCGGCGCTCAGCGCGGTCTGGTGCGCGGTGGCGCGGTCGACGTGCGCGTCCGAGAGCACCTCGCGACGCACGGCCATGCCCTGGTCGTAGCGCTCCTCGTCGGACAGCCCTTCGCCCAGCGGCCGGCTCATCGGACACCGCCGAAGAAGTCGTTCAGCACGGCGGCGACCTGGTCGGGCCTCTCGGCCGGCGCGAGATGCGACGCGTCGTCGATGCGGACCATCCGCCCGTCGCGGACGCCCTCCGCGATCGTCTGCGCGTGCTCCTCGGGCGAGACGCCGTCGTGCTCGCCGTACACCGCGAGCACCGGCGTCGCGATCTCCCCCAGCCGCGCGGTCACGTCGTACTGCGCGAGCGCGTCGCAGCACAGCGCGTAGCTGGCGTCGTCGGCGTCGCGCAGGGCGTGCAGCAGGCGGCCGGTCAGCACGGGACGGCGCTCGATGGAACCGGGCGCGAACCAGCGCTGCGCGGAGCCGACGATCAGGGAGCCCGTGCCCTGCGTGCGCACCTGGGCGGCACGATCGGCCCACATCGCCGGGTCGCCGAACTTCGGCGATGCGCACAGGATCGCCGCGGCGGAAACGACGTCCGGATGACGCAGCAGCAGCTCCAGGCCCGTCGCGCCGCCGAGCGAGACGCCGGCGTACAGCGCGGGCGCGCCCAGGTCGCGGATGCCCGCCGCGAGGGCGTCGGCGACCTCACCGACCGTGAACGGCGCAGCCGCGGGCTTCGCAGCGCCGTGCCCCGGCAGGTCCCAGCACGTGACGCGATAGGCGCCCAGGTGCGGCACGACGTCCTCCCACAGGATCGTGGAGGTGCCGAGCGAGGGACCGAGCACGAGCAGGGGCGCCCCGTCGGGTCCGACGGGCGGTGTGAAGGCGAGGGCGGGCTGCGTCATCGGTCGTCGTCTCCCTGGTCGAAGTGATCCGCGAACGGGTCGAAGCCGCGCTGCCGCGGCGGGGGCAGCTGCGATCCGTCGTCGAACGGGTCGTACGGCCCGGGCGCCGCGTCCGGCACGGGCACGGTCGGGTCGGCGACCTCGATCCGCGGCGCATCGTGCAGGTCGCCGTCGACGAGCCGGTCGGCGAGGCCGGTGTAGGCGGCGGGATCGAGCAGGTCGTCGATGCCGGACGGCACGGCCGTGTTCGCCGCGGCGAGCGCGTTGTGCACGAGCAGCCCGAGGTCGCCCCCCAGTCCCGCGGTGCGGACGATCTCCGACACCTTCTCCGCACCCAGGATCGGTCCGAGCACGACCGAGAGGCGCTCGGCGACGATCAGCCCGCGGGTCGTGGTCAGGTTGCGCGCGACCGCTGCCGCATCGGCGTGCAGTCCGTCGGCGAGGTCGGCCGCGTGCGCGGCCGCGCCGAGAGCGACGCGCAGCAGCTCCCGCAGCGTGGGCCACTCGGCGTGCCACGCGCCGTCGGGGCGCTCGTCGACCGCGAGCGCCGCCG
>NZ_JAPSJA010000386.1 GCF_031178525.1 Microbacterium sp. | reverse complement strand
CTCCCGCTCAGGCGCAGGCACCGGTCGTCCGCGCCGCGAACGAATACCTCGCTGCGCACGACGCTCGCGACCCCGAGACGCTCGCCCGCACGGGAGAGCTGCTTCACGCGCTGGGCGTCTCGGGCGCCGAACCGGTGGGCATGCGGCACGCGCTCGCGCTGGAGCCCCACCTCGTCGCCGCGGGTCCGCTGTACGAGGAGTGGCGCGCGAAGCAGGGACTCGACGACGTGCCCGCCACGCGCACGCACTTCGTCGAGGAGCAACTGGCCGCCGGCGGCGCGCTTGCCGAGTTCTTCCGCGAGACGTCGGATGCGCTGCTCCGCGGGCAGACGGCGGCTGACGAAGAAGGCTGACGAAGAAGGCCGCCGAACGGGAGCGTCCGCGGCTCAGCCCACCGAGGAGCGCGTGAGCAGGATCGGCGCGGTCGCATTCATCAGCACGGCGTGCGTGACCGCGCCGATCGGGGGGCGGTCGGCCCCGTCGGCGCCGGGGCCCAGCACGAGCAGCTCCTTGTCGAGCGCGGCGTCCAGCAGCGCGTCGGCGGCGGGGCCCGACAGCAGACGACGGCGCACGGGGGCCTCCGGGCCGAGCGCCCGTTCGGCGGCGGCGAGCGCCTCCTCGCAGCGTCCGGACGGGTCCGCGTGCACGAGGGTGATGGGGCGCCCTGGCGCGTGCGCCGCGATCGCGGCGGCGATCGTCTCGGCGCTCTCCGCACGGCCGATGCCCGCCACCACCCCGCGCCGGAAGCGCAGATCCACGTCGGGGATCAGCGCGACCGCACACGACGCGGCGATGGCGAGCTGCACTCCGAGCGATCCGATGACCCGGCGCGGTGCGTAACCGGAGGAACCCGTGCCGATCACGAGCAGGTCGTCCGGGCGGGCGGACTCCGCCAGCCCACGCCACACCGGGCCATCCAGCAGCAAGCGCTCGATCCCGAGCTGCGGATGCCGGGAGAGAAGGGAATGAGCGGCGGCGGCGAGCAGGGTCTCGCCACCGCCGCTCTCGTCCTGGGGTTCCGCGACATGCGCGAGGACGAGGACCACACCGTCTGCGGCGGATCGGGTTGCCGCCCAGAGGAGGGCGGCGCGGCTCTGGGCGGAGCCGTCGACGCCCACGATGCGGCGCGGGGGGAGCGCGTGGTTGTTCATGTCCTGCGTCCAGCATCGACCGGCCGGCTCGCTGTCAATAGGGTCGAAGGTCCCGCCGCTTCGTCGTACTCTCGGCGAGGAGATTTCGCGCGCAGGAGGGGGCACGTGAGCGTGAGAGGGGACTTGGCGGACGAGCCGCGCTCGGAACGCGCGCGCGCCGTCGGGCAGCGGCCCGATCACTCGCAGCGGCCGCCGACCACGGAGAGCCGGCTGCGCGCCCTCCTCGACGCTTTCCGTTCCGTCGTGGAGTCCCTCGACGTCGACGACGTGCTGCGGCGCATCGTGGAGGCGGCGGTCGGTCTCGTCCGTGCACGGAGCGGCGCGATCGCGGCGTTCGACGCACACGGCGCGGTCGAGCGGATCGTCCACGCGCGCGATCCCGAGCAAGGCGCCTCCGACACCCCGAATCCCCTGGGCGATGCGCTGAACGCGGGCGGTGCCGTACGCGTCCAGCGCATCGAGCACGACCCCCGCCAGATCGGGCTCGCGGTCGAGGACGGCCAGGGCACGACTTTCCTCGCCGTGCCGATCCGGACCCGCAGCGACGCGTACGGCGCGCTGTACCTGTCCGGCCGCGACGACGGACCCTTCACGCGGGACGACGAGGAGCTGATGACCGCTCTCGCGGCGATCGCGGGCATAGCGCTCGAGAACGCGAGGCTGT